>JBFFPW010000203.1:0-3766 GCA_041573815.1 Desulfuromonadales bacterium | reverse complement strand
TCCTCGCTGATTGCCTCGACAACTTTCGGCGACGGCGGATACGGGTTTTCGTTGGTGTTGAGCTTGATCCACTCTTCACTATCAGGTGGCTGAAACCCCGGCACGTAGCCGGCCATGTTGGCAATATTGTCACGCATCATCTGCTCCATCGCTCCCGTTCAGGGACCGTAGACTTCCAGCTCTTCATAGGTCGTTGTCCGTCGCACCGGAATAAAACCGGCCGACCTGACCAGATCAATAATTTGTTGTTGCGACAACCTGAATGAAACGCCGGCAGCAGCAACGACATTCTCTTCCAGCATGGTACCGCCGAGGTCATTGGCACCGAAAAAAAGCGCGATCTGTGCCATTTTGTCACCCTGGGTGACCCAGCTCGCCTGAATATTGTCAATATTATCGAGAATGATCCTCGAGAGTGCAAGTACTTTGAGATATTCGACACCCGAAGCGGTCTCACCACCGAGCTCGGTATTATCCGGCTGAAAGGTCCAGGGAATAAACGCTGTAAAGCCACCCGTTTTCTCCTGGATAGCGCGAATGCGGAAGAGATGTTCGACAATATCCTCCAGCTTCTCTTTTGTACCGAACATCATTGTCGCGGTTGTTGGCATTCCGAGCCGATGGGCCGCCTCCATCACCGAGGCCCATTCCTGCCAGCCGATCTTGTTGGGCGAGACCTCCTGCCGAACGTCATCGACGAGAATTTCCGCCCCGCCGCCAGGTAGTGAATCGAGGCCGGCAGCATGCAGGCGCTCAAGACACTCTGGCATACTTAAACCGGACAATTCGGCGATATGGATAATTTCGGCCGGGGACAGGGAGTGGATCTGCACCGACGGGAAACGTTTTGTTATCTCGCGAAACAGGTTCTCGAACCAGTCAATCTGCAGATGCGGGTGTAGTCCACCCTGCATCAACAGTTGCGTCCCGCCATTTGCCACCAGTTCGGCAATTTTGTCATAAATAGTCTCTTCATCGAGGACATAGGCATCAACATCATCGAGATCGCGATAGAAGGCGCAGAATCGACATTTCGATTCACAGACGTTGGTGTAATTGACATTGCGGTCAACGACAAAGCTAACCCGGTTCTCCGGATGTTTCTGTCGTCGAATGGCATCGGCCATCTTCCCGATAGCGATCAGATCAGCATCCAGCAACAGAGACAGTGCTTCTTCGGCGGTAATCGTCGCGCCGGTCGTATATTTAGTATTGCTGGTCATCAGTAGCGCCGCAGCTCCTCGTAGAGCGTATTTCTTTCAACCGGCACCTTCCCGGCGATTCTGATCATATGAAGCAGCTGCTCCCGACTCAGAGCCTGGGGTGATTCTGCCCCGGCATCATGGCCAATTTTTTCTTCGACAACGGTACCATCGATATCATTGACACCAAAAGCAAGGGCAACCTGGGCGGTTTTCAAGCCAAGCATGACCCAGTAAGCCTTGATATGCTGGAAATTATCGAGGTAGATACGGCTGATTGCCAGAGTTTTCAGCGCATCAACACCCCCCACCCCTTTGGCATCGGGGACACGAGTGTTATCCGGTTGAAATGCCAGCGGGATGAACGCCTGGAAACCATTTGTGCGGTCCTGCAGGGTGCGTAGACGCGACAGGTGGTCGATCCGATCGGCCAAGGTTTCAACATGACCAAATAGCATGGTCGCGTTACTTTTTAGCCCTGCCTGATGAACTTTCTCGACAATCTCGAGCCAAAGTTCACCACTGATTTTTTCCGGACAGATGATATTACGAACCGGCTGAGCAAATATTTCCGCCCCCCCACCCGGCATCGACTCAAGCCCGGCTATTTTCAGTTCCTCGAGCACCTGTTCAATCGGTTGACCCGTTATCTGCGAAAAATAGTCAATTTCGACAGCAGTGAATGCCTTGATGTGCAGTTCCGGATTGTCAGCCTTCAATGTCGCCAGCATCTCCAGATAAAAGTCAAAAGGCAGGTCAGGGTGCAGACCGCCGACCATATGAATTTCCGTCGCGCCGGCCGCACTTGCTTCAGCCGCTTTTTCGAGAATATCGTTCAGAGCCAGAGTATAGCAGCCTTCGTCCTCGACCCCTTTGCTAAAGGCACAGAAGGTACAGCGGTTAACACAAAGATTGGTGTAATTAATGTGCCGGTTGACATTGAAGTAGACCACATCACCGTTTTTCATCTGATTCGCCAGGGCTGCCAACTCGCCTATTGCCAACAAGTCAGGACTGTTGAACAGTTCCAGGGCCTCTGCATCGCTGATCCTTTGGCCGGATTCAATTTTTTCTTTTATCGATTTAAATAATGACATATTTCTCTTTTACTCAGCCTTTGTCACTGCCCCCAACGTTGATACAGGTCATGTTTGACCTTCAGAGCATCAAGAATTTTACCAACAACAAAATCGACCATGTCGGCAAGCGTCTCCGGCTTCTGGTAGAACGCTGGCATCGCCGGCAGGATATGCGCTCCAGCACGGGACAACTTGAGCAGATTTTCCAGATGTATCTGATTAAAAGGGGTTTCGCGTGGCACCATGATCAATTCGCGACGTTCTTTCAAGGCAACATCCGCAACCCGTTCAATCAATGATCCACTTAAGCCCGCAGCAACCCTGCCGACTGTCCCCATCGAGCAGGGAACAATAACTGTTGCGTCCGGCGCCGCCGAGCCACTGGCTATTGGTGCAAAAAAATCGTCATTAGCATAACAAGTTATATTGTTTGCACCATTAAAATGCTTACGGACTTGCCTGGTCTGAACTGCAGGGTCACGGTCCCAGTCGATACCGGTTTCATATTTCAAAACCTGTAGGCCGGCATCACTGATCAATAGTGCCAGCTTGTGGTCTGACTGCAACAATATTTCAAGCAACCGCAGACCATAAACAGAGCCGGAGGCCCCGGTCATAATAACCACGATGTTTTTTATATCAGGTCGCATCTGTCGCCTTTTCCACCATCACTAAACGACTGCATCAATCAGGGTAAACGCAAAAATTGTCACACTGATATAGCCGTTCATATTAAAAAAAGCAGCGTCGAGTCGGCTTAAATCATCCGCCCGGACCAGCAAGTGTTCATAGATCAACAACAGGCTGACAACAATAACACCAAGCAAGTAAATCCCGCCTAAACCATCGACCAGCAGCAGTAGCAACAACAGCCCGACCATGATGACATGAAACACCCGGACCAGCTGAATCGAATTCTCCACCCCCAGCTTGGCTGGTATTGAATGCAGGCCCTGCTCCTTATCAAAATCTACATCCTGGAGAGCATAAAAAATATCGAAGCCGGCAACCCAGAACAAAACGGCAAAGGCAAGAATGACCGCTGGCCAACCGACATCACCACGCAAGGCAATCCAGGCACCAAGCGGTGCTGCCGCGAGACAGATACCAAGGACAATATGTGCTAGCGACGTAAAACGCTTGCAATAGGAGTAGAGGACGAGAAACAGGATGGCAACCGGCGACAGATACAGGCAGAGTGGATTCAGCATCCAGGAGGCAAACAATAACAGAGCCAAGGCCGCGGCCACAAAAAGCACTGCTTCCCGCATCGAAACTTTGCCAGCGGGTATTTCCCGGTTAACCGTGCGCGGGTTGGCGGCATCAATCCTGGCATCAATAATGCGATTGAGACCCATGGCCCCACTCCGGGCTCCGATCATCGCCATACAAATCCTTGAGGCGCTTCATTTCCGGTTGCAGCTTGCGCATACGCGCCATGGAGCGATAACTTGCTGCGGACAGGGGGTAAAAAATCCCTTTAAT
>JBFFPW010000202.1:0-3886 GCA_041573815.1 Desulfuromonadales bacterium | reverse complement strand
GCTGCTGCAGATGAGTCCGCATTTCGCGGGCCTGGCAATATCAACATGAAGAGGTTGGCAGCCCTGGGACTATTAGATGGAGTTGGGCTTGTATTTGATAAAGATCAAGCCAGAAACTCTGTAATTGCCTTATAGGACTTGGCATAAATTTTCGATTATCATGCTCACTGTTAATAACCTCGACATACAATACGGCGAAAAGTATCTGTTCAAAGATGTTTCTGTCAGGATTAATGAAAGGGGCCGCAGAGGGTTGGTTGGGGTTAATGGTGCCGGTAAATCCACCCTGTTGAAAATTATCAGCAACATTATTGAAACTGATCCTGGTGTTGTTAACCGGCCCAAACGATTCAGTGTGGCCTATCTGCCCCAGGAAGCCACGGCCCTTGATTCAGGCCGGACTATTTACCAGGAGGCTGAGCAGGGTTTTGCCGAGGCCTTGGTCATGCAGCAGGATCTGGATGAAATTAACCGACAGCTGGCAGCTGTTGATCCAGAAAATTCCGAGTTCAGCAGTCTATTAAAGCAGCAGGGTGAACTGCAGCATCGGCTGGAAAGGGTTGATAAACGACCCCGACCTCAATGGCACCCATCAAATATCAAAAGGGCTCGGTGTTGCCCGCGGTCTACTTTGTCGAATTACCGGTCTCGGCCTGCCGGTGGCAACCGAAATGCTCGACCCGATCACCCCGCAATACATGGCCGATCTGATCAGCTGGGGGGCAATCGGTGCCCGCACGACCGAATCACAGGTACACCGTGAGATGGCGAGTGGCCTCTCTTTTCCGGTCGGCTTCAAGAACGGTACTGATGGGTCATTGCAGATTGCCCTCGACGCGATGAACTCAGCTCTACACTCACACAGCTTTCTCGGTATCAGCAACGAAGGCAAAACATCTATCGTCAAAACCACCGGCAACAATGACGTTCATCTCGTCCTGCGCGGCGGCAACAATGGCCCCAACTACAGCGCTGCTGACATCAAAAGCACCGAAGAGCGCTTGGCCAAAGCCGGATTGAACGTCGGCATCATGGTCGACTGCAGCCATGCCAATTCAGACAAGAACCATGAAAAACAGCCGCAAGTTCTGGCTGATGTCATCGACCAGATCGTCGCCGGCAACACCTCAATCAATTCCGTGATGATTGAAAGCAACATTGAAGCGGGCAACCAGCCGATGGCAGATGATCTGGCCGATCTGAAGTATGGTGTCTCGATCACCGACAAATGTGTCGACTGGGAAACCACCGAAAAAATATTGCGTGACGCCCACGCGAAGCTGAAAGCGAACGGTGGCCGAAAAATCTAAACCGGTTCAAGCCACCACCAGAAGTAGGCGCCTTTAGGCGAGTCACCAAGAAAGTCAGAACCGTTTTTAACGCAAAGACGCGAAGTCGCAAAGAAAAGCTAAAGACAAAAACTTTTTTTTGGTTAAAGACCAAAAGATAAAGGCTTATTAGGTTTCACTGAAAAGCTATTATTTCCTTAGCGTCTCTGCACCTTTGCGTTAAATGATTTATTTGAATTTGTTTTTCTTGGTGTCTTGGTGGCAATCTTTTCCTGTTTTTGATTTGCAACCTTGAATTAGAACATTCCCTTTTTCTATCGGAATCTCTATAATCCCCCCATGGCTAAAGCAAAAACCGACACAAAAAAACCAACTGAAAGTTGTTGACCGCCAAAAACGCCGCCGGGTGCGGCGTCCGAAGTTCAAGGGTCCAACATCTCGGCTGATACTTCCTGCTGTCCGGCGCCACCCGCCCGTGAACTGCCGGGCTATAAGCTGTGCGCCTATGTCGAAGACTGGATTGACACCAAGGCCGGCCCTGTTCCGAAGGTCACCGGCAAACTATCCCTGCCTGACATCTCTGGCCGCTGGGCGATGCGCTGGGGACTTGGCCGCAATCATTATGCGGTAACCCCAGGCCTCTATGCTGTCGGCACCCCCAGTGCAGAATCACCGGTGCTCGTTTCCGCCAACTACAAACTCAGTTTTGACATCCTGCGCCGTGAGGTGGCCAAACTCGACGTCTGGGTTCTGGTCATCGACACCAAGGGCATCAACGTCTGGTGCGCTGCCGGCAAGGGGACTTTCGGTACCGATGAAATCACCAGCCGGGTCATGGCGACAAAGCTCAGCGAGGTCGTCTCCCACAAGGAATTGATCGTCCCCCAACTCGGCGCGCCCGGCATTGCCGCCCACGAAGTCAAAAAGGGCTGCGGCTTCAAGGTCACCTACGGACCGGTCCGGGCAGAAGACCTCCCGGCGTTTCTTTCTGCCGGCAAACAGGCAACTACCGACATGCGCCGTGTAACCTTCTCTACGCTGGAACGCTTCATCCTGACCCCGGTCGAAATCACCATCCTCTGGAAAAAAATACTCTGGGCGATGCTGGTTCTGTTCCTTCTCGGTGGCATTGGTCCTGACATCTTCTCTTTAACAACAGCATGGAGCCGCGGCGGCAACGCCATAGTCGTTGGATTTGCCGGCGTCATTGCCGGTGCAGTCATCACTCCGACCCTGCTCCCCTGGCTGCCGGGCAAGGCTTTTGCTCTCAAAGGTGCCGTTACCGGTGCTGCCGTTTCGCTGCTCGCACTCATTGGTTTCAGCGGACAACTCGGCTTCGGCAATGCTCTTGCCACCCTGTTGGCATTGACCGCGGTCTCGTCTTTTATTGCTATGAACTTTACCGGCTCATCAACCTACACTTCACCGACCGGCGTTGAATTAGAAATGCGTCAGGCAATTCCATTACAACTCGCCGCCCTGTTGGTCGCCGGCGTAGCCTTTATCTGGGCAGGATTTTGACTATGGTTGAACACCGATACCTTGAAGGGGTTGTCACCCTGGAATATGATGAGCCAACCTGTATCGGTTGCGGTATGTGCGCAATTGTCTGTCCGCATGCGGTTTTCATAATGGACGGAAAAAAAGCAGCGATCACTGACCGTGACCGCTGCATGGAGTGTGGTGCCTGCGCTAAAAACTGTCCGGTCGAAGCGATCTCGGTTGATGCCGGCGTCGGCTGCGCCAGCGCCATTATCTACAGCTGGCTGACCGGTGAAGAGCCAAGCTGCGATTGTGCCAGCGGCGGTTGCTAATTTCCGTCCCTGACGAACCCCTCCATTTCTATTTTGACATCGTCAATATTCACCCGGACGATATCATCACCTTCGCGTTCACAACGGACCAGACCCTCTTCAACCCATTCGAGAATTTTTGCAACCGGAACACCAAACTTGTCTGAAGCGGCCTCTGTTTCATACCAGGTTTTGACCAGTGCCATGATGTCGCTCCCTTCTTCAACGAGCCAGAAATGGCCCCTCGATATGTGCATAGGTGAAATTTTACTTTACAAAATGCCTCATCGCACTTAGATTTATTAATTCTAACATTATTTCATTGGATTGATATGGGGACTTCAGTTCTGATCATCGATGATAACAGGACGATCCGGCAGCAACTTCGTGAGACGCTGGCCGGTACAGACCTGTTTGAAACCTACCTTGAAGCCGGTGATGGCATTGAAGGCTTCAAAATCCTGCTCAGTGAGAAAGTCGACATTGTTCTCTGCGATCTCGAAATGCCCGGCATGGATGGCTACAAATTTCTCCGCATGGTCGCTTCCCGTGAAGAGCTGATGGATATTCCGGTTATTATGCTGACCAGCCATGAAGACCAGGAGTCAAAAATTCGCGGCCTTGAAGCCGGTGCCAGTGATTACGTGACCAAACCATTTTTCCCGGCCGAACTACTGGCCCGGGTCAAGGTGCAACTGAAAATCAAATCCCTGCAGGATCGCCTCAAACAGAGCAACCAACAGCTCAAAGAGCTTTCACAAACCGACGCGTTGACCGGTCTGGCCAACCGACGCCACCTGATGG
>JBFFPW010000201.1:0-3897 GCA_041573815.1 Desulfuromonadales bacterium | reverse complement strand
GGAGAATTGATGGGTAAGACACGTGTTCATGATTTGGCCAAGAAGCTTGGGCTGGAAGACGATGTAATTCTTAAGAAGCTCACGGAATCTGGCATTGAAGTCAACGACCGTATGAGTATTCTGATGGATGAAGATGTCCAGGAGTTTGAGGCAGCTCAATCTACAACTGAAGTCAAGATAGAGGAGCAGCGACTCAATCCTGGAATTATTCGTCGGCGTAAAAAAGCTGTCGAGGCGGAACCTGAAGTTGAAGAACCCGTAGCTGCAGCTCCCGCTGTTGCTGAGGATGCAACTGATGAGCCGGTCGTTGAAGAGACCGTTTCTGACGCTTCCGATATACCTGCGGCTGTAGAGGCCGTGGCTACAGAGTCGACTGATGAAGTCGCTCCCGCCCCTGAAGAGCCACCGGTTGTAGAAGAGAAGCCAGCTGAAGTTGCCAAACCTGTCAAGGCGAGTCCTAATCAAGCTAAAATTCTTGGTCGTGTAGAACTGCCAAAGCCGGTTGAAAGGCCTGCGCGCAAGCCAGGTAGGCCTGGTAAGCCAGGTGCCCCTGCTCGTGATGGAGCCCCCGATCGTAAGAACGTTGGCGGTCGTCCGGCCCCGGGTGGTCAACAGACTCCAGCTCCAGGTGTCGTTGCTCCACCCGCCGAGAAAGAAGGGCGAAACAAGAAACGCAAGAAGGGTAAGGAGAAGGTCGAATTCGGTAATGCTGATCAGGCCCGCCGACGTGGCCGTCGCGAAGTATTTGAACCCGATCGTGATGGACGTTACCGTAAACATCGCCGTCAGGCCAAACCAGCGCAAAAAACCGAAATTACTGTCAGTAAAGCGATCAAGCGTATTATCAAGATCAGCGACGTTATCACTGTTGGTGAACTGGCGAAACGGATGGGTGTCAAAGCCAACGATTTAATCCGTGAATTAATCAATCAGGGGCAGATGGTTACAATCAATCATCCTCTCGATTTTGATACCGCGGCGATTCTTGCTGCAGAATTCAGTTATGAAGTTGAAAATATTGCTTTTGACGAGGAAACCATCCTCGAAAAATCGGATATTCTCAAAGGTGAAGATGAGAACCCGGAAGATTTGGAAGAGCGGCCTCCGGTCGTAACCATCATGGGGCATGTCGACCATGGTAAAACATCACTTCTTGATGCAGTCCGTACGACCAACGTAACCGATGGTGAGGCTGGCGGTATTACTCAGCACATTGGTGCTTATGAAGTTGAAGCCAATGGCCGCAAGATTGCCTTTCTCGATACTCCGGGCCATGAAGCCTTTACGGCCATGCGTTCACGCGGCGCCCAGGTCACAGATATCGTCATTCTGGTTGTAGCTGCTGATGATGGTGTTATGCCGCAGACCAAAGAAGCGATCAACCATGCCAAAGCTGCCGGAGTTCCGCTGATTGTCGCTGTAAATAAAATTGACAAACCCGACGCAAATCCCGATCGGGTCAAGCAGGAGTTGGCCGAATATGAACTGGTCCCGGAAGACTGGGGTGGTGATACGATTTTTGTCGAGGTTTCAGCGAAACAAAAGACGAATCTAGACCAGCTTCTCGATATGATTCTCCTGCAGGCTGAAGTTCTCGAGCTCAAGGCAAATCCGAACAAGAAAGCCAAGGGTACCGTTGTTGAGGCAAGACTCGACAAGGGACGTGGCCCGGTTGCAACGATTCTTGTCCAGGAAGGTACCTTGAAGGTCGGTGATCCGATTGTATCAGGTAATCATTATGGCCGTGTCCGGACGATGGTCGATGACCATGGTCAGCCGATTGAAACCGCTGGTCCGTCTTGTCCGGTTGAGGTCACCGGTCTGACCGGTGTCCCTGAGGCCGGTGATAATCTGCACGCTGTCGAGGATGAAAAGACGGCCAAAGAAGTTGCACAGCATCGCCAGCAGAAAATGCGTGAAGCCGAAATGGCACAAAACAGCAAGATCTCTCTTGAGCAGCTGTATGCGCAGATTCAGGAAGGGGATGTCAAAGAACTCAAGACGATTATCAAGGCGGATGTTCAGGGCTCGGTTGAGGCCGTTAAGGATGCCCTCAGTAAGCTGTCAACTGATACCTGCCGCCTGATTGTGCTTCACACAGCTGTTGGTGGTATTATTGAGAGCGATATTACTCTGGCTTCCGCATCGAATGCGATTGTCCTTGGCTTCAACGTTCGTCCGGAAACCAAAGCGACCGCGCTGGCCGAGAAGGAAGGCGTTGATATCCGTCTCTACAACATCATTTATGATGCAGTCGATGATATCAAGAACGCTATGGAAGGTCTGTTGGCACCGACTTTCCATGAAAAAGCCATGGGCCGCATCGAAATCAGGGACACTTTCCATGTTTCCAAAGTCGGAACCATTGCTGGTTGTTATGTCCTTGACGGCAAAATTGTCCGGAATGCCAAGGCACGTCTTGTCAGAGACAATATTGTTGTCTGGGAAGGCAACCTGAATTCACTCAAGCGTTTCAAGGATGATGTCAAAGAGGTCCAGGCCGGTTATGAATGCGGTCTTGGTCTCGAGAATTATAATGACATCAAGGTTGGTGATATTGTTGAGGCTTATGAAATGGAAGAGGTTAAATCAACCCTGTAACAGGTTTGTTTTATGATAGTTGGTGTTCTGCGAGTTGAGCTGCAACTGTATTCACCGCAGAGTCTCAAGGAGAAACGGTCGATCGTCCGTAAGATTCTTGGACGATGCCGGGAACGCTTTCCGGTCTCTTGTGCCGAAACCGGATTACAAGATCCCTGGCAAAGAGCCGAACTCGGATTTTGTGTGACCGGTAGTGATGATAGCTCCTTTGAGGCATTGTTCGAAAAAATTGAATCAGAAATAGAACGGACCGGGCTGGCGGAAATCTGTGCCCGGTCCTCTGATTTTTTACACTATTGATTGAGAGGTTGTCTTGGAATTTAAACGTTCCGACCGTGTCGGTGAGATGATCCATAAGGAGATTTCGGTCATCCTTAATCGCGGACTCAAGGATCCACGTGTTGGCTTTGTGACCTTAACTGCTGTTGATGTGACCTCTGATCTGAGCATTGCCAAGGTCTATTATACAGTGATCGGTGATGAGCAGGCGCGCAAGGAAACGGCTAAGGGGTTGGAGAAGGCCTCTCCTTATATCAGGCGGCAATTGGCCCAGCAGTTGAAAATGCGCCATACCCCCAGCCTGATATTTAAATATGATACATCCATCGAATATGGTGTCCATATCGATTCTTTGTTGAAAGATATTGAAGATGAGCGAAGCGACGATCAAAGCGATAATTGAGGTTATAGAGGCCAATCAGCGATTTATTGTTGCTTCACATGAAAGCCCGGATGGTGATGCGCTGGCGTCAACACTGGCCCTGACTCTTGCTCTGCGCGACATGGGTAAAGATGTCGTCGCTTTTAATATCGATGGCGTAGTGTCGCCTTTCGGGTTTCTTCCTGGTGCCGCAACTGTTGTTTCATCGCTTGAAGAAGACGCAACCTTTGATGTCGGATTTGTTCTGGATGCCGGTGAGCTTCGCCGGGCCGGCGATGATTTACGGCAACGCTGTAAAATACTGATCAATATCGACCATCATCCTTTTTCAGAGAATTTTGGTGACCATTACTTTGTTGATGTAGCCGCCTGTTCGACCGGCGTTTTGATTTATCGCCTGTTGAAAACCTGCGGGCAGTTGATTACCACTGAAATTGCGACCAATATTTACACGACTATTCTTTCCGATACCGGATCATTCCGCTACTCCAATGCCGATCGTGAGGCATTTCATGTTGCTTCAGAGATGATTGATCTGGGTCTTAATGCCTGGGATATTGCTTCACATCTCTATGAAACCCAACCGAGTGAAAGGTTGATACTTCTGGGCGATGCCCTGCAGACATTGACGATTT
>JBFFPW010000200.1:0-3906 GCA_041573815.1 Desulfuromonadales bacterium | reverse complement strand
CGCCGTTAAGGGGTTTGCCAAGCTGACTTATCGCCAGAATGGTGATCGGAAATCAGCTGAACATGTTGTGATTGCCGCTTATCCTGATAAGCTCCGGCTGGAAACGCTCTCTCTCTTCGGTTCCCCATTGATGATGGCGGCGACCGACGGTGGACGTTCGGTGATGCTGTTCCCGGGCGAGGGGCTGGCTTATGTCGGTCCGGCCGGTACCGGTTTTTTACGTAAAATCGCCCGTTTGCCAATCACCACAAAAATGATCGTTTCGATTATTTTACGGCGCCCCGACATTCTTAAATGGCAGGATAAATCCATCGAGTATCTGCCGGATGGGACAAGCCGGCTGTTATTGGTCGATGGCCGACTGTCACAGCAGATTGACTTCGACCAGCGGCGCCAGATGATCCGGGTTGTCTATCTTGCTGATGGCAAAGAAGTTTCAACGATTCGCTACTCGGACTATGTGGAGCGTTTTCCCGGTCGGGTTGAACTTGAAATGCAGGATGGCGATGCCAGGGTGACTCTGGAATTTTCTGACATTGAAACAAACAGTCAACTGGATGCGGCCTTGTTCCGACTGACACCCTCCAGCGCCTACAAGATTTTGCCGATACCGGAAAGTTATTGATCTTCAGACACAGGGATTTCCATGAAAGCAGTCAATACCGTTTTATCTGTTTTGCTTCTGTTTTTTTTGACGGCTTGTGATCGTCCGGCAACAGAAAGCCCGACTCTTCAGTCTTCCGGAGCCATTGCCCGGGGCGATACCTTTATTGAAGCCTCGATCGGTGAGCCGAACAACCTCTTGCCGGTTCTGGCCTCCGATTCAGCCTCGTCTGATATCAACGGGCAGGTTTACAGTGGCCTGGTTCGCTACAATAAAGATCTTGAGCTTGAGGGCGAGCTCGCCGAGTCATGGGAAATCTCCGATGATGGACTGACCATAACGTTCCATCTGCGTCAGGGCGTCAAGTGGCACGATGGTCAACCCTTCAGTTCTGCGGATGTCCTCTTCACCTACCAGATGTATGTCGCCCCGGAAACACCGACCGCCTATGCTGAATCGTATCGTCAGGTCGCCAGCGCCGAAGCGCCTGATCCTTTGACGTTCCGGGTGACCTACGAGAAGCCCTATGCACCGGCTCTTGGCAGCTGGGGCATTGCCATTCATCCGAAACATCTGCTGGACGGCCAGGAGTTGGTCAAGAGCCCGCTTTCGCGCGCGCCGGTCGGTACCGGGCCTTACCGATTCAGTGAATGGCGACCCGGCGAACGGGTCGTGCTGGTGGCCAACGAGGATTACTTTGAAGGCCGTCCGAATATCGATCGGGTTGTCTATCGGGTGATTCCTGACCAGTCGACCATGTTTCTGGAACTGCAGGCCGGCGGCCTCGACTTCATGGGCATGACACCGATTCAGTACACGACCCAAACCGACACTCCGGCGTTCAAGAAGAACTTCAATAAGTTTCGTTATATTGCTTTTGGCTATACCTACCTCGGTTATAACCTGAAAAAAGAGCTGTTCAAAGATAAACGGGTTCGCCAGGCGCTCTCTTATGCCGTGAATAAGCAGGAGATCATTGACGGGGTTCTGCTCGGGCTCGGTCAGGCCGCTACCGGTCCTTACAAGCCGGACTCCTGGGTCTATAACCCCAATGTCATTCAATACGGTTATGATGCGACAAAGGCCAAACAACTTCTGGCGGCCGCCGGCTGGACCGATCGTGATGGTGACGGGGTCCTCGATAAAGATGGCAAACCGTTCGCTTTTACCATTGTCACCAATCAGGGGAATGATCTGCGGGTTAAATCGGGTGAAATTATCCAGCGGCGTTTCAAGGATGTCGGCATCGATGTCAAGCTGCGGGTCATCGAATGGGCGACTTTCCTGAAGGAGTTTATCAATCCGGGGAACTTTGACGCCACCATTCTCGGTTGGAGCAGTGGCCCCGAACCGGATCAGTATAATATCTGGCATTCCAGCAAGACCGGACCGCGGCAGCTGAATTTTATCGGTTACAAGAATCCGGAAGTTGATGAACTGCTCGAGAAGGGGCGGCGGACGTTTGATCAGCAGGAACGAAAACGCTATTACGACCGTTTCCAGGAGATTCTCGCCGAAGATCAGCCGTACACGTTTCTTTATGTTACCGAAGCGTTGCCGGTTGTTGCCAGCCGCTTTCATGGGATTGAACCGGCGGCGGCCGGCATCACTCATAACTTTCGGGACTGGTATGTGCCGAAAGAACTCCAGAAATACACACGGTAGCTGGGGTTTACTTGCTGACTTATATCGGTAAAAGATTATTGATGATGATCCCGATGCTGATCGGGATTACTCTTGTTTCGTTCGTGGTGATTCATCTGGCGCCCGGTGAGCCGACCGATCTGCAGACGGATCTGAATCCCGAGGCCAGCATGGAACTGCGGGAGAAGCTGCGCAGCCAGTATGGTCTTGATCGGCCGCTGCATGTTCAGTATATCGATTGGGTGACCCGTATTGTCAAACTCGATTTCGGCGACTCGTTCGCCCTTGATCACCGCCCGGTCACCGACAAGATCGCCGAGCGCCTGCCGATCACTATCGCCATTAATGTCCTGTCGATTCTGGCCATTCTCGGGCTGTCGGTGCCGATCGGCATCATATCGGCCGTGCGGCAAAACAGTTTGTTTGACCGGGGTTCGACCCTGTTTGTCTTTATCGGTTTTGCCATGCCGTCATTCTGGCTGGCGCTGATTCTGATGGATTACCTGGGCGTTCGTCTCGGTCTCTTCCCGATCGCCGGTCTCCGTTCTTTCGGTTACGAATACATGAGCGCCGGGCGACAGTTTTTTGATCTTCTGCACCATCTGGTTCTGCCGGTTTTTGTCTCGGCTTTCGGGGGGCTGGCCGGCTTCTCACGCTATATGCGCGCCAATATGCTCGAAGTGGTGCGGCAGGACTTCATTCTGACAGCCCGCGCCAAAGGGTTGCCGGAACGGACGGTTATTCTCAAGCATGCCCTGCGTAACGCCCTGTTGCCGGTCATCACGATTCTCGGCTTGTCGATCCCTGGCCTGATCGGCGGCAGTGTTATCTTTGAAACGATCTTTGCCATCCCCGGCATGGGCAAGCTGTTCTACGACGGCGTCATGATGCGCGACTATCCCCTCATTATGGGGGTGCTGGTGATCGGCGCGGTATTGACCCTGGTCGGCAACCTGATCGCCGATATCAGTTACGCCCTGGCCGATCCGCGCATTCGTAATGATTGAAAGATGAAAACGTTTCGCCACGGGTTAAATCCGCTGAAAACGGAAAAGGCAAAGTCTTAATGGGACGCTGATTGACGCTGAAGAGGCATGATTATAAAACAAAACCATTTTTTGCCACGGATCAAATCTGATGAAATCGGATAAGAACCTGTTTACCGCAAAGGCGCAAAGGTCGCAAAGAACACTATGAGAATGATTGTTTTTAATCAAGATCATGAACAAGGATGTGCAGGATAGTCTTGAGTCATATAAAGAACTAATTAAAACGGGGACCCATTTTTAGTATTTTGACTTTCACTGCATTAACAAAAAGATTTTTCATGTTTTTAGATCTCCTTGGTGCCCTCCGTGTCTTGGTGGCAATAAAGTTTTTTGGAACTTAATCAGCCTTGATCCGATTTGATCTGTGGCCAAACGCATTTAGATTTTTTCTATCTGCTGAAGGCTGAACTCTGACGACTGGTTCTCTTATGATCGACTGGCATTGTCATATCCTCCCGAATCTTGATGACGGGGCTGCATCGCTTGATGAATCCATCGCCATGGCGCGCCTCTTGTCATCCGTCGGCTTCACCCACATCTGCTGTACGCCACACCGCCTACGCGGCATGTACGACACGGCACCTGAGGCAATGCGCGCGGGGCTTGATT
>JBFFPW010000199.1:0-3907 GCA_041573815.1 Desulfuromonadales bacterium | reverse complement strand
TGCTTGATGCCCATTACAACCAGTTCCACCTCTACCGGCAGGACAAGAAGGACTCGGTTCAGCAGGAACTGCAAACCTTGACCAACCTCGCCTACAGCCTGGTGGAAGCGGAGCATCGGCAGTATCTGGATGGAAATATAGATATTGCTCGCGCCAAGGCAACCGCCGGACGAGCGCTGAAAAGGGTTCAGGTTGGCGAGAGCGGTTATATCTACGCCATGAACAGCAGCGGCAAACTGGCTGTGCATATCGCCCGCGAAGGTGAAAATATTTTTGATGAGAAGGATGATGACGGAAACTACTTCATCCGCAAAATGAGCCTTGACGCACTTCAAACCACCGGCGACGAAGTTCTGACGACCATCTACCCATGGCGGAACCGTGAACTTGGCGATCGGGAAGCCCGGCCGAAAATGGTCGCCTTCCGTTATTTTGAACCATGGGACTGGATCATCGCCACCGGCGGCTATCTGGAAGAGACCTACGAAAATCCACTGTATGAAAAACAGGCCTTTGCCGAACTGAAGCGCAAGATCAAAGAGAAAAAAGTCGGCAAGACCGGCTACATCTACTGTCTCGATCGCAGCGGCACCCTGGTCATTCACCCGGATGCCGAAGGTGAGAATATTCTTGAGGTGACCGACTCCAATAACAAGCCGTTTATCAAGACCATGACCGAAAAACTTGAGGGCTGGATCCGTTATGACTGGAAGAATTCTTCCGACCAGACCCCCCGGCGAAAAATTGTCCGTTATGTTCACTTCAAACCATGGGACTGGGTTATTGCCGTTGGTTCATATGAAGACGAATTTTACGCCGAAGCGAATCTGATCAAGGGACGTATTCTGCAGAGTCTTGGAACGATCTCCCTGTTTGCCGCCCTGGTTTCGGCCTTCATGGTCTTTATAGCCGCCAAAGTCCTCTCCGACCCGATTCAACACATGACCTCGGTTATCCGCAGTGTTCGCGCCGGCAACTACCGCCGGCGAATGGTGGTCAGCAGTCAGGACGAGCTCGGAGAACTGGCAACGACCTTTAACCGGATGACACAGATGCTGAGGCGCAACCGCAAACTCGAAGCGGACCTGGCGCAACACGGCAAGATGGCTTCGCTCGGCATCCTCTCCTCCGGGGTCGCTCATGAAATCAACAATCCGCTCGGTGTTATCCTCGGCTACGCCGGGTATCTTGAAAAGAAACTTGATGCCGAAGATCCGAACCATCGCTATATCAGTGAAATCAAGCGGGAAAGCAAGCGTTGTAAAAAGATCGTTCAGGATCTGCTCAATTACGCCCGGACCCCGCAACCGGAGTTCAGGGAAGAGGATTTGAACGATCTGCTTGATCAAATCACCGATTTTGCCGCCAATCATACCGACTTGCGCCGAGTGGAGATCATCCGCGATTTCGATCCGGATCTGCCGCATGTCGAGGTCGATGGTGACCAGATCCGCCAGGTGGCAATCAACCTGATCCTCAACGCCGGCGCTGCCATGCCGGACGGTGGCACGTTGACCATTTCAACCGGCGTGGAAGAAGAGCGGGCGGTGATCAGTTTCAGCGATACCGGCTGCGGTATCCCTGCCGATGAACAGGAACAGGTCTTTGAGCCATTCTTTACCACCAAGGAACGCGGCACCGGCCTCGGTCTGGCCATCACCCGGCAGATCATTGAACAGCACCAGGGGCTGATCAGCATTGCCAGCGAGCCGAAGGAGGGAACCGCCATCAGCATTGAATTACCATTTGTCCGCGAGGTTATCTGATGTCAAAAGCACGGATTATGTTGATCGACAACGAAGAAGGTCTCTGCCGCATGATGGAGGCCGTATTACGCGACAGCAATTACCAGGTCAAAAGTTACACCCGCTCGGTTCAGGCGGTCGCCGACTTCACCGCCGGCGCATATGATCTGGTCATCACCGATATCAAGATGCCGGAGATGGACGGCATCGAAGTTCTGCAGCATATTCGCGGTCGCGATCCGGAAATTCCGGTCATTGTTATCACTGCCTTTGCCACCGTTGAACTATCAATCCAGGCATTGCGCCAAGGCGCTTACGACATGCTGACCAAGCCATTTGAACCGGACGAATTGCTCTACCGGGTCAAAAACGCCCTGCAGCACCAACACCTGGTTGAAGAGAACCGCGAACTCAAAGAAGAACTCTCCGGCCGCTTCGACTTCGAAAATATCACTGGCACATCCGAGCCGCTGCAACAACTGCTGGCCAAGGTTGCCAAGGTTGCCGTCCGCGACACCTCGGCCCTTATTACCGGTGAATCAGGGAGCGGCAAGGAGTTGATCGCCCAGGCGATCCACTACAACTCGCCCCGCGCCGCCGGCCGTTTCGTGGCCCTGAATTGCGGTGCCTTGCCTGACAACATTCTGGAAAGCGAACTGTTCGGCTACCGCAAAGGGGCCTTCACCGGGGCTGCTGAAAACCGCCGCGGCCTGCTCGAAGAAGCCAACGGTGGAACCCTGTTCCTCGATGAAGTTGGCAACCTGCCGATGAACGTGCAAATGACTCTGCTCCGTTTTCTTCAGGAACATGAGTTCATGCGTATTGGTGACCGTGAGCCGACCCGGGTTGATGTCCGGATTATTTCGGCGACCAACTCTGATTTAAAAGATTCTGTTGCCAAAGGACTGTTCCGCGATGACCTCTACTACCGACTGAATGTCATCAACCTGCATCTGCCGCCACTCAGAGAGAGGCAGGATGATATCCCCCTGCTGGCCAGCCGCTTTATCAGCGAGCAGAATGACAAGTTCGACATTGAGGTCAAAGGCCTGACCCCGGAAGCGTTGGCGGCGATCAAGAGCTACCCGTGGCCAGGGAATATCAGGCAGCTGCGCAATGTGATAGAAGCCGCCATGACCCTGACAACTGAAGCCTACATCGGCCTGCCAATTCTGGCCCAGTTTATAGAAGTCGAAGGAGACTTCACTCCGGTCAGCGAAGCTGATTACTCTTCATCATTGGCCCGTTTTGAGACCGACTATCTCAACCGTCTGTTACGTAAACATGGCGGTAACGTCGAAGCGGCTGCCGCCGAAGCCGGCATGAACATGGCGACTATTTATCGCAAGTTGAAGAAGCACGACATCGACAAGACAAATTTACCCTGATTCTTTTCGCAGCAGCGCAAGAAAACATTTTGCAGATTTGCAAAAATGCAATACATCTGCTAATTCGCAGAAGTAGTCGAAAACACGAGGTTTCTGTAACTTTTCTGTTATTTACAGATCTCTAAACACAACCTGTTTGCATTGCTGCAAAAAACAGCCTGTTTTCTGATTGCATGTCAACGCAAAAGTGGCTATTTTAGGCGCTCTTTTTTTCTTATTAGGCCTGCAACTTGGTACGGGGATTGCTGAATAACAGTTTGAACAAAAAACCGTTCGGCATTCAAACAGACAGAAACAGGAGCGCACCATGACCTTACATGCAGTCTGTCCCTATTACGCTTGCAACGAAGATTACTGCGACGTTGGCTGCGGATACATTACATCACACGATGCCAACATGATTACCCGCTACTGTTCTTCGGACCACAAAGCCTGCAGTAAATTTCAGGAGCTGCTGATCCGGCTCGACACCGATGCGGCCAAAATGGGTGAAGTCCGTATCCCGGTCGCGTTGCCGGAGAAACCGGTGCCGATTTTTGACAAGAAGAATATTGCTATCGGCCTGACCGCTGGCGGCCTGGCAACTCTTTTATATATCGCCCACAAAACCGGCATCATCGGCGCCGGCGTCCGCCTGCCGGCTTTTTTGCTGCTCTGTGCCGCCCTGGTGCAACTTGCCGCCGGCATGTCAGCATTAAAGAAAAAGTCGATCTGCGGCATTATGTTTCTCGGTGGTGGCCTGTTCTGGACATCGATGTTGGCGCTCGAAGTTCT
>JBFFPW010000198.1:0-3953 GCA_041573815.1 Desulfuromonadales bacterium | reverse complement strand
TCCTGGACGGTCGCACCGAGAGCTTCTGAATACTTGGTGCCGAGCTTGAAAACGTGGCCAACCTCTATGCCCCTCCAGGCCTCGAGTGTACCACTGCAACGTGGGCAGGAATCGCCATTTTGCGCCTGGCGCAAGTCGGCAAAAGCTTCGACCTTGAAATCCCGGTCAAGATTGACTCCGGTCAGGTGGGTATCAGCCTTGTTGGCGCCGACAGCAAAATCGGCCATCGATTGCACCGCCAGGTCAGCCAGGATCCGTAGCTTCAGAGCAACCGGGCCGGCGTATCCAGCCGGAGCTCCCGTCACCTTCTGCACGATTTCGTCGCTGGCCAGTTCAATATGATTGCATCCGAGATAGTTGGTCAGCTTGATTTCATTCAGCTCGTGGTCACCGCGCAACAGAATCGCAATCTGCTCATCCTGATCCGTGGTCACGATCAGGGTTTTAACCAGGTTTGCCGGCTCCACTTTGAGAAAAGCTGCAACCTCATCAATGCTTTTCTGCCCCGGTGTCGATACTTCCTGCAAGTCAGCCGCCGGCACCACAGGGACAACGACGGGAAGCTTGATTTCCGCTTTTTCGACGTTGGCCGCATATTCACAGCTTGCACAGGAAACAATCGCATCCTCACCCGATTCAGCCAACACCATAAATTCATGCGACGAACTCCCGCCGATATTTCCACTATCAGCCTCAACGGCCCGGAACTTCAATCCACAACGCTCGAAAATACGACGGTAGGCCTGGTACATCTTCTCGTAAGCAACATCGGCACCGGCATCATCAATATCGAACGAGTAGGCATCTTTCATGATGAACTCACGACCGCGCATCAAACCAAAGCGGGGACGGATTTCATCGCGAAACTTGGTCTGGATCTGGTAAAGGTTGATCGGTGTCTGGCGGTACGATTTGAGTTCGCGACGAACGATATCGGTGATGACCTCCTCATGCGTCGGTCCCATACAAAAATCGGTCTCTTTGCGATCCTTGAACCGCAACAGTTCCTTGCCATAATGTTCCCACCGACCCGACTCCCGCCAGAGGTCAGCCGGGTTGGCCATCGGCATCAAAAGTTCAATGGCCCCAGACCGGTTCATCTCATCGCGGATAATCTCTTCAACCTTGCGAATCGCCCGGAGACCAAACGGCATATAGTTGTAAACTCCGGCCGCAACCTTGCGGATCATACCGGCCCGCAGCATCAATTTATGGCTGATCACCTCGGCATCGGCCGGGGTCTCTTTGGTGGTCGGAAGTAAATACTGTGAGTAACGCATGCTCTAACCTCTATTGTTAATTAAAGATATAGCCGCTGATAAGCGGCAATCAGGCACAGAAATTAGCGTATTTTCGGGCAGATTGCAAGGAATCTTCAGATGAAGAAACCCGAGTCAATTCATGCAGGCAGCGCTCGCTAAAAAAAGCCGGCAATGCGACCGCTGATTTAAGTTCAATTACCGATTGAAAACTGGCAACTAAAAACAAAAAAGCCGGGATATAAATCCCGGCCTGAATGACTCTTTCATCAACAATCAATCTAACTCATCAATGATTTTGTTCGCCTCCTCGATCAGCGCCTCCACCATTTCCGCTTCCGGCACCTTGCGAATCAGCTTCCCTTTCCGGAAGATAACGCCCTCACCCCGTCCGCCGGCCAGACCAAGATCAGCCTCACGGGCTTCGCCGGGACCATTGACAACACAGCCCATGACCGCTACTGAAATCTTCTTCGGCAGCCCATGCAGCCGCCGCTCAACCTCTTCGGCAACAGGGATCAAATCAACTTCACAGCGACCACATGTCGGACAGCTGATAAAGACCGGGCCACGCTCGCGCAGGTCAAGACTTTTAAGGATTTCCCAGCCAACCCGTATTTCTTCAACCGGATCACCGGTCAGCGAAACCCGCAGAGTGTCACCGATGCCATCATTGAGCAGGGCACCGATACCGATGGCACTCTTGATGGTCCCGCTCCAGGTCGTCCCGGCTTCGGTCACACCGATATGCAGGGGATAATCGACTTTCGCAGCCAGGAGCCGATAGGCCGCGATAGTACGGCTGACATCAGAAGCCTTAATGCTGACTTTAATCTGATCAAAACCAAGATCCTCAAGAATCCGGATGTTGCCAATGGCGCTGACCACCAACGCCTCGGCGGTCGGATGACCATAGGCCTCAAGGACCTTTTTCTCCAATGAACCGGCATTGACGCCGATGCGGATCGGAATGCCGCTATCTGCACAGGCTGAGACGACCTCTTTCACTTTCCAGGTTTCACCGATATTTCCCGGGTTAATACGCAAGGCATCAACACCGGCCTCAACCGAAGCAAGTGCCAGCTTGTGGTCAAAATGGATGTCGGCAATCAGCGGAATCGGGCATTCACCCTTGATCGCCTTAAGGGCCTCGGCCGCCGCCATATCCGGCACGGCACAACGAACAATTTCACAACCGGCGTCGGCCAGTTGTCGAATTTGTTCGAGGGTTGCGGCAACATTGCGGGTATCGGTATTGCACATCGATTGCACCGTCACCGGCGCGCCGCCACCGACAGCGATCTTTCCCACATGAATTTGACGTGTTTGATGAGACATAAAAACTCCTGCATGGGCTGACGAGTATTTAGCCATGCAGGTCGAGGGAAGTCAAGAGAGGGAAAGAAATACTGCTAAACCTTTACGGAGGATCACCCGGCAGAACCTTGAGCATACTGAACGCTCCGCGGAAATCGCCCGGGTTGAAACCGACCGCCTGATCTTTCGGGTATTTCTCGGCAATTTTACCTGCCAGATCCGGCGACAAACCCTGGCCATGACAGGTCGTGCAGAAATCCTGCATGATAATCGGCTTCATGTAGCGAAAAGCCCGTTTGCCATCGAGATTCACCACTTTGGCAAACTCGAAAGTTTCCGGTTTCACTCCTTCCGCGAGGCGCTGTGCGAAAAGCTTCAGAACATCTTCTTCCCAAGGATCGGGCATATTGTTCGGGTTGCGGACCTTAAGAGAGGTTCGACGGATCTCCCAACCACTATGAATAGAAAGGCGGTCGGTAATCCCGGTTACTTGCAAACGGCAGGAATCGAGCGCATTCACAGCACCCTTTTTCTGAACAGCCCTGGCAACCTTAGCCTGTAATTCACCGGCAATAACCTTAATCTGCGAACGAGCCTGCTTCAGTAACTGCACATCACCACTGGCAGCGGCTGCGTAAGAAGAAACAGAGATGAAGATGATTGTGAAACAAAAAAGGATCCGCATTAAAGCCCCCTAAGACATTCAAAATAGCATATATATTCCTTGCAGGCAATATCTACTATTGCGCTCGCAAAAGATGAGTTCTACAATGCCGGCCAGAACAGACTCACAAAACAGGAGTAACCTGAATGAAAAAACTAGATCTGCGGGAGCATCAGTGCCCCTACCCGGTGGTTCAGACCCGCAAGGCGATGCTCGACACCCCCGGGACATTACTGAATGTCCTGGTTGGCGACGATGTTGCCCGTGACAATATCCAGCGCTTGGCTGAAAGCATGAGTTACGCTGTAGATATAGGTGAAACCGATGGCGGATTCTCACTACAACTGAAGCCAGGCAACAAACAGCAGGCAACAGAAGAGACCAGACCGGTGAGCGGTACAACAGTTGTTTTTATAACGGCAGACACCATGGGTAAAGGGGACGATGAACTCGGTCGTATCCTGATGAAAAATTATCTCTTCACCCTGGCCGAGATGGAAGCCGTGCCGGATAAAATGCTCTTGGTTAACGCCGCCGTCAAACTGGCATGCGAGGGTTCGGACGCCCTGGAAGCGTTGGATAAAATCGCCTGCATGGGGGTGGATATTGCATCCTGTGGACTTTGCCTGGAATTCTTCGACTTGAAGGATCGATTGAAGGTCGGACGTACGACCAACATGCTGGAAGTGGCCGAGTCACTGCAGACAGCTGGC
>JBFFPW010000197.1:0-3953 GCA_041573815.1 Desulfuromonadales bacterium | reverse complement strand
GTTGGTCGGGGTGACTTCGACAGAGATCAGCCCGGCAGCGGTCACCGTAAGGGTAGAGGTATTATTTATTCCGCTGGCGTGGTCAGTCGCCATAATAGCCGTAACACCTACCCCCATACCCGTGGCCAACCCTTCGCTCCCGGCGTCGTTGCTTACGGTTGCAACTGATGATTCAGACGACGACCAGACGACGAGATCTGTCAAATCTTGCGTCGGGCCGCTTGAGTAAATTCCAGTTGCGATGAAACTCGAAGTGGTTCCATTAGCTATGATAGAATTGATTGGAGTGATTTCAATTGATCGCAGGGTTGCTTCACCCCAATCACTCCCACAAGCAACTAAGCCAACAATCAAAAACAATCCTAACAATTGTGAAAATAAAGTTTTCATCAGGCCACCCGGGAACAGAAAATGTAATCTCTTTTCGTTGAATTCATTAAAATGGTTAACATCTTCATATTCACTCATTTTTTTGTATTTAAATTCATCTTTCATAAAACACCCACCAGTCGATTAAAAAGGTGCTTGTCCTCCTCATACTTCTTGCCAACTGATCGTTTTATTTGAAAAAAAAACAGCCGGGTTGCCGAAAGAGAGTTTCTCTTTTTGGCAACCCGGCTATCTTGATCAAGTGACATCTGGAAAGATCCGTGGCTTTCCGTCCCCACTTTGCAATGAGTTTGGCCTTGTCGTTTATTAGCTATTACTTATTGGTTAACATCAATCATTCAGAAGTCAATAGACGACCTGTAAATATTACAAAATATTTAACCGCTGAAGCTTATTCGCTTGGATCAGTCTTGTTACTTTTAAGTCAGGACATGATCCGGATAAAATAAAACGACAACAGATTCCTCTCCAGCCCTGCCCAACTTGACCTCTTCTTCACGTCTATTGCATACTCAAATAAACAGGGACTCAGCCGAAAACGGCTAAGTCCCTGTTTATATATGGTGGGCGTTACTGGGTTCGAACCAGTGACCCCTGCCGTGTGAAGGCAGTGCTCTCCCACTGAGCTAAACGCCCGACTTTCTTTCTACAAAACTATAAAAAATTAACTATCATCATTAATAGAGCTAAGAGGCCCGAGCAAAGAATCCGGAAGATTTGTCGGTTTTTTATCCCGCCCAACAACAACATGAACGGTCTCCCCTTCGGCTCTGACATTGGCGTCAGTATCAAGGACCCGGTACTGGAACTTCATGACTTTTCCTCGAACTTTTGCCAAGGTTGTCTCAACTTGCAATTTCTCTTCATAATATGAAGGTGCCTTGTATTTCAAATTGGCCTCGGCAACGACGATAAAGAATCCGGCTTTTTCAAAGTCGGAGTAATTCAAACCATGCTGCCGCAGGAAATCTGAGCGCCCCTCCTCAAACCATTTCAAATAATTGGCGTGATGCACAACACCCTGGGCATCCGTTTCAGCGTAACGGACCGTGAGTTCGGTTCTAGTTGTCATGGGTCGGTTTACTTTCATAATTTTTCACAAGAAGGATTTTCTTTATAATCTGTTCCAGTTCACTGATATTTCCCGGCCAACTGTAACCAGGGCTGATATGGTCGGGCATCCCATCGATGATCCGACCGACAAGATCACTCGATTCCTGCCCGGTAAATCGCTTTATCACGTTACGTATCATCAGCTCGAACTCGGAAGGCATTTCCTTGAAGCGCTGGCGCAAGGATGGGACATGAATTTCATTAACGCAAAGCTGATAGTACAGGTCTTCTCGTAATTCCCCGGTCGCCAACAGCTCCTTCGAGGATTTACGACTGGTTGCCATGACCCGGCCTTCAAATGTTTGTTTGGCATGACTGCCGACAGGCGTAAATATTCGATGTTGCAGAACCGAGGCAAGCTTTGCCTGGACCGGATCCGGCATTTTTTCAATATCATCAAGGCAGATCACATCATAAGCAGAGCACCGATTCAAAACACCCTGATAGTTTTCGACGGCCTCACTATAAGCGCCTTTTTGATGACCGAAAAGTTCAGACTCGAGCCGAACGCCTGGATGTTGTGCCAGGTTTACCAATTTATAAAATTCGGTGAACGGTTCGGCAAAGGTCATGGTTTTTTCTTCAAACGGAACATAACCGGAGCTGACGACTGCCCGGGCTGCCGTCTCCTTGCCGACACCAGGCTCACCAACAAAGATAGTTGAAACGCTCTTGATGCTTTCCCATAAAAACTGCTCATACAGGCTGAAATCATGGGTGAATATCGTATTCCAGAGATCATGGCGAAGCCGATCCATCGAAGGGCTGGCACCAATCAAGGTTTTATCAAGAAAATAATGGGCGCGCTGAATTTGAAAGAAGAAAGCAAAGTAGCGCTGGGCAATTTCTGTCGCCATGCCGGCCCGCGTCATGATGCCCAGGGCATCTGTCGCAAAGGGCACCCTGACATTAAGACTGCCCTGGCGAAACTGCTCATCTATCAACTTGTCGAATTTGTCTGCGTATTTGAAATAACAGAGAAAGATAACGCCATGATGCAGCAACCAGCGATCATCTTCGCTGTAGCTGGCGAGATCCATATTGTTTTCATTTTTAAGTTTACCGAGGAGTTGATCAACCTGCCCAGAAGCCGATTCAAGCAGGTCGAGTGGCTTGCTTATTTTACCATTTGAAAAACTCAGACAAGCCTGTCGGCATTCTTCTCCATAAGGATTACTGAAAACAATTTTCTGGATATTGGTCAGGAAATTACGTTCTGTATCGGGAAGGTTTTTCAAGTAATAGCCTCTGGGCACATAATTTCAATCAGTTATAGAAGATTATAACACTAAAAAATCAAAGCCCAAGGTCGTCTGAAATTAGCTGCATTGCTTCAAGGCAAATATCACAGAATTCTTCGAGAGGGATATCTATCAGTTCACACTCTCGAATAATATCCCTGTTGGCCCCGGCAGCAAAAGCCTTCTCTTTGATCCGTTTACGGACTGATTTTGGTTTGACCGAGGCGAGTTTCTTATCTGGATAAACCAGGGCTGTCGCAACAATAAGGCCGGTAATTGTCTCCCCGCAAGCCAGGGCATGTTCGAATGTTGTTGATCTTTTTCGGTCACGAGCTGTCTCATTGTGCATACCGATGACCTCGATGATCTCCTCATCAATGCCCCGTTCACGCAGAACCTTTTCAGTCTCTTTTGTATGAATCATCAGATCAGGCTGAGTTTCAGCGTCCAGGTCGTGCAACAGGCCAGCTAACCCCCATTTTTCCGGATCTTCATTAAACCGGGTCGCCAGAGAACGCATGACAGCTTCGGTGGCCAGACAATGTTTTATCAGGTTGGGGTTTTCGAGTTTGTCGTTGACTAAAGCGAGGGCTTCATCGCGAGTGATTCCGTAGGACATGACACCTCCAGGTGATTGGAAATGTAATGAATTTACGGGAGGAATGAAACGGTGTCAAACAGGAAAACTCAACAATCAAAAGGATTAAACCGTCGGGTCCCGGCCCGACAGCCGGGTTCATTTCTTTGATGAGCCTCAAAGAAACGAACCAAAGAAAGGGCTCCCTGCGGGGGCATTTCTGTGCGGTCAAGGTTGTTTCTGTTCAATGGTTCTGCTCAGGAGTTCGGCTTGAGCCGAACAAGATGCGTCTCCGTAGCAGTTGCGGTCCAGCTGTGTTCGAAGGGACGGGCTGCTTGATTCCATTCAAGACCTACTGGGTAAATCAAAGGCTCTAATTCTTGTCATTCCCGACCTGATCGGGAATCCATTTTGAACTCTCACTTATTTTGACCTTCGTCCCGTGGCGGAGCGCCGAGGAATATGGATTAAAATCGATCAGCTGCAAAAACTGTTTGAGGACATATGAGTGCAAGCGAAGGAGGACGAGTTTTTTTTGTGGCCGGGTTTCATCCATGTGAACGAGGGTAAAGCGAAGGGTCGGGACCAGCTCTTTTCTGCTTACTCTTTTGGAGCGTTGCCAAAAGAGTAAG
>JBFFPW010000196.1:0-3983 GCA_041573815.1 Desulfuromonadales bacterium | reverse complement strand
TCAGTCCCGTTAGCTCAGGATTTTGTCCAGAGATATTGAGTTGTCCCAGATGACGACCCGGTTGCGTCCATCTTTTTTGGCCTGGTACAGTGCGCGATCGGCCAGGTCGAGGATTTGATTCATGTCATCGGTGTGCTCCGGATAGGATGCAACACCGAGAGAAATGGTGATTTTCCCTCCCGGCTGACTTTCGTCTTCACCTGTAAATTCCTCTGCTTCAAATAGTTCCCGCAGCTTTTCTGCTGTTATGCGCGCCCCGGCTATGGTCGTCTTCGGCAGAAGAATGATAAATTCCTCGCCACCGAATCGCGCTGTGAGATCAATGCCACGGGTGTTCTGCAAGAAAATATTGGCAGCTTTCTTCAAGGCGATATCCCCTTGCAGATGGCCGTGTGTGTCGTTGTATTTCTTGAAATGGTCGATATCAATCATGATCATACTGATATTTGATGAGTATCTTTGTGCATGAACTATTTCTCTCTGCAGAATATCCTGAAAATGTCTTCGATTTGCCAGCCCGGTCAGTTCATCGGTCACCGACTGTTTTTTGGCTTGTTCGTACAGTTGGGAGTTCTCGATAGAGACGGCGACCTGGTTGGCCACGGCGCGGGCCATTTTTACGTCATCTTCAGTGAAACCCTCCACCAGCTTATGGTGCAAGTTGAGAACACCGCACAGGCGATCTTTGGAGAGGAGTGGCATTGACAGGAGCGACCCTTGTGAAGGGAGCTTGCCCTTGTAGCCGAGATATCTTTTATCTTTATTCAGATTCTTGACGTATATGGCCTTATGGGTTCTGGCAGCTTCACCAGATATACCCTCATTGAGGCTGAAATTGACGTCAGAGAGGATATCCTCTGGTATGCCAATGCTATGGCTGACTTCGAGAATTTCCTCGCCTGGATTGTAAAGTAGCAACGAGGCCATGTGGCAACCGAGCAGTTCGCAGAGGGAGTGGATGACGCGATCGAACAGCGTGTCCAGATCCAGAGATGCCATCGCTTGATTGAGTTGCAGCAGGGTGGAGATCTCTTTCAAATGAGCTTTCAGTTCGTTGTTGGTATCGACGATCGTTTGATTCTTTTCCTCGAGGATATCCTTGTATTTCAGTTCTTCCTGGGCCTTCGTCAGTTCTCGTTCCTTATCGATTGACTGATCATGTAGGGCGCTGATGTTTTGCATCATGGAATTGAAGGACGATGCAAGTTGCCCTAATTCTCCCTTTGGAATGTGTTCAATTCGGTAGTCCAGATTTCCTTCACTGATCGCTTTTGTTGCAAACAGCATGTTTTGAGCTGGGGTCAGTATCTGCCCGATGAGGCGATAATAGATATAACCTCCAATAAGCAGGGCTATGAGAATGGAAATGGCCGAGCGGGTTGCCATTGTTCCAACTAATGTTGATATGTCGGCCAGCGGCATTTCAAGCTGAACAACCAGCATGTCTGTTGTCCCGAGTGGGATGGCATATGTCAGGTGGCGCTGTTTAAGAAAAGTCCCCTGTGAAGAGAAGACACGCTCTCCGCTTAGTATATGGGTCAGGGCGTCTTCAGATATTTCGGAGAACTTATGGTCTTTTTCACTGCCGGTAAGGAAAATTCCGGACAGGTCAAAGAGGGCTGTTTTGATACCGAGGGGGGCCGAAATTTTATTAAGGTAATCATTGCCCATTGAGGCTTGTATGAAAATATATTGGACAATCTTTTCATTGATGATAATCGGCCGAACGATTGTCATGGCCGGATGGGAGCCAATGTCTGTGGTGAAACGTATTTGCGCCTTCAGGCTGGTTCTTGCCAGTTTGATGAGTTTTGTGAGTTTTGTGTCCGGTTCATCATCAACTGTCTCCGGTGAAATATAACGAGCAGTCATTCCTTCAGAAATCAGGCTCTCGTCAATCAGGTTTTCTATCGTATTAAGTTTGGCAATATCAGTTTCCTGATACGTCTGGTCGATAATATATGAGAGCTCGAGTAGATTTGAGCGTCTTAAGAGGCGTTCCTCGAGGTCCCTGATTTCCGTATAAATTTGGTTCTGATATGCTGACAACCTGTCGTCTGCTTTGTTCTCAAGGGTTTCTGATATGATCAGGATCGTGCCAATAGTCGCCGCAGACCCAAGGGCTAGAAGTATGGCAATGAAGGGAATGAGGACCTTGTTGCGGAGGGAGCTTCCTTTAATTGTCGTGCCATTGCTGGTCAAAACTTCTCCTGCTATGCCTTGCTGGAAATCAGGTCTTGTTTGAATGACTGATCTTCTGACATCTCAATGAAGTTTTTGGCAACGACCGGATCGAATTGTGTGCCGGAGTGATCTTTGATCTCCTGAATTGTTTCTTCGTGAGAGAGCGCTGCACGATAGGGACGATTCGAGGTCATGGCATCATAGGTGTCTGCGACTGACAGAATTCTGGCCTCGAGCAATATTTCATCTTCTTTTAATTTTCTCGGATAACCTTTACCGTCATAACGTTCATGATGCTGCAGGATGATTTTGCGGATGTCTCCGAGAAAAGAGATCGGTTCGAGTATCCGGTCGCCTATTTCCGGGTGCTCCATGAGCTTTGCAAAATCTTCGTCAGTCAATTTTTCCTGCTTGTGCAGCAGGTAGATGTCGATGCCGATTTTGCCGATGTCGTGCAGAATAGCTGCCTGTTCAAGGCGTGTTAAGGCTTCGTTGTCCAGGCCCATATGTTTGGCGAGGGCGAGGCTGTAGCGGGTCACCCGTTCGGAATGGCCGCGGGTGTATGTGTCACTTGCTTCAATCGCTGAAACAAGGGCATGTACGGTGCTGAGATAAGTTTTTTGTTGCTCTTCATAAAGTTGCGAGTTGTTAAAGGCGACACTCGCCTGGGCAGCTATGGTTGTCAGAAGTTCCAGGTCACTGTTATTGAACGGAGTATCGTCCAGTTTGTTCGACATTGTGATCGTACCGACAATTTCATCCTTGATGATAAGGGGAGCACAAAGAACAGATTTGCGATCAAAGCCGAGCAGGCTCGTCTTGTTGAACTCTTTTGTATTGTCGACATCCTGAATCAAAAGAGCTTCACGGTTAACAATGGCCCAGTGTGAGACCCCGCCCGGTTTGATCGGAATGGACTCACCTTCCTTGCCGACCAGGCCAGGGATGCCGTGTGACCCGGCAAGAGTGAGGGACCAATCTTCCTTGTTCAGTAACAGAATGTAGCCGTAATGCGCGCCGACTGTCTCCATCGTTTTACGGATCAGAAGATCGAGAAGGCGGTTCATGTCCATAATTGAGTTGGTCGCAAGACCCATCTTGTAAAGTGCTGAAAGCCTTTCAACCGCTCTTTCCAGGGTTGTGTTCTGGTCTTCAAGTTCACTTGCAAGGTCGGCTATCTTGAAGTTGGCTTCCTCAATTTCCTCGATACGTTCCTCAAGGCTGATGTTGAGGTATTCAATCTCCTTGAGACGTTCCTCAAGGGTAATGTTCATGTGTTGTATTTCTTCGTGGTGCGATAGCTTCTCTTCATTGATCGCCAGTTCACGTTCCTGTTCGACTTTCGAGTCGATCGACTCTTTCAGTTGTCCGACCATTCTATTGAAGCGTTCACTCAGTTGGGCCATTTCGGCTGAATTGGTAATATGGGTGTTGGCTTCGGCAAATTCGCCTTTTTCGACGTGAGTCATCGCTCCGATGATCCGCCTTATTGGTCGGTCGACATAGATAAGAATGAATCCGGAGATTGTCAGTATTAAAATGATGACAGTGATAAACGATGTGATGATGGTCGTTTCTTTGCCTGAAGATTCGAGTTTTTGAATGATGTCGAGCGATAAGTGTAGATTGAGAATGCCGAGGACTTCCTTCTGTGGGTCATGGCAGGAATGACAAAGTTTTTCGTTCTTTAGGGTCTTGAATGTGTTGTAGGACTCTTCTCCAAATCGATCGGTCGCGACATAAGCCTGTTTATTTGAACGGTAGGCCAGTAATTCAGATGGGGCGATCAGGTCGCCAGT
>JBFFPW010000195.1:0-4006 GCA_041573815.1 Desulfuromonadales bacterium | reverse complement strand
CCGTTCATCGATAGCAGTAATATCTTCAAGCCGGGCGTAACGGACCCGGTTGCGGTGTTTGAGGAAACGGAGTAAATCGGGCAAATCCTCCGGGCTGGAAATCAGACCCGGCATATCAACTGCCGACTCATCAAGCTTGACCCGCCCGTCAAACCGCTCGAGGATCGCCTTCTGGGTTGCGTCGCTTCCTTGTGGAAACTCAACCTTCGGTTGCGGTGGGGTCCAGATTGAGGCCGACCGTGCTCCAAAAAAATCAGGGTGCTGGGCCGACGCACCTCTGATCGGTGCATTGCCATAACCGGGGCCCCGGGTGTCGCGGCTTTTACTGACGCCATCTTCCAGGATCGGCGCTGTCGTCCCCTCACTACCACCGGAAAGCCCCAACACTTTACGCGCCGGCTGCTCTTCATTGGCAATCTTGTCCTGCAGCATCATCAAACCCTGCAGAAAAGCCTCAGGGCGCGGCGGGCAACCGGGGATATAGACATCGACCGGCAGGATCTGGTTGACTCCCTGGATAACGGAATAGACATCGTACATGCCGCCCGAATTCGAGCAGCTTCCCATTGAGATAACCCATTTCGGATTCGCCATCTGCTCATAAACCCGGAGAATTGACGCACCCATTTTCTTGAAGGGGGTCCCGGAAATTATCATCAGATCAGCTTCTCGCGGGGTACCACGCATGACCTCGGCGCCGAAACGGGCCAGATCAAAACGGGGGGTCATGCTCGTCATCATTTCAACGAAACAGCAGGAAAGGCCAAAGAACATCGGCCAGAGAGAATTTTTACGCCCCCAGTTGATGGCATCATCAAGCCGGGTCAGGATGACATTTTGTGGTAGTTCCTCATTCATCGCCGAACCTCCGGTGGTGAATCAGGCCGCTTGGTTTCTGGACCCCATTCGAGCCCTCCCATTTTCCAGAGCCACAGCAGGCCAAGGAAGAGGATCAGGATGAAAAACGTAATCTGCAGATAACCGGCCCAGCCGAGAAGATCATAGGCAACGGCCCAGGAAACGACAAAGACCATTTCAACGTCAAACACGATAAAGAAGATGGCGACCAGGTAGAAAGGAACCGGCTCCCCAAGATGAGCTTGTCCGGTCGGAGAAACGCCCGATTCATAGGGCTCATTTTTGATTTTACTGGTGGTTCTATGCCCGAGGAACCAGGACAGGAACAACAGGACGCCGACCAAGCCAACGGCGATTAGCGTGTAAGCACCGAAGGTCAGCAAAGAGGTGAATGATGGCGGCCCACTTCCGCTGATGGCAGCAGCCGCCTCTGTTGCAGCTAGTAGTTTTGGCATCTCAATATAAGTATCTGGAAAAACAGGATGTTACTGATTGCCCCTGCAAAATTTCACTGTGAAAATAATATCATTTGAAATCGTGGCTGTCCATGTAACTTGAATGAAAAAAATTATTTACCATCGATGATGGCCTGACGCGCCAGTTCATCGCAGCGCTCGTTTTCCGGGTGGCCGGTATGACCCCTGACCCAGATCCACTCAACCTCGTGCTTTCCATTCAATTCATGCAGCCTTTCCCAAAGATCACGGTTGGCCACCGGCTTCCTGCCAGAAGTCTTCCAACCCCTTTTTATCCAGCCATCGAGCCACTCGGTCATCCCTTTTTTGACGTACTCGGAATCAGTTGTCAGTTTGACCTGACAAGGCCGGGTCAAGGCTTCGAGACCGGCAATAGCACCAAGAAGTTCCATTCGGTTATTGGTCGTCTCCGGAGCATATCCGGAAAGTTCCTTTTCAGACCCGCCAAAACGAAGAATCGTCCCATACCCCCCCGGACCAGGGTTCCCTGAACAAGCCCCGTCACTAAATATTTCAACCATGACTTTCTTACTCCTCAACATATCGCCTTATCAAAAATGCAGATTAACATTATTACCCTACGGAGACAAACACCAGCAATACAAACTTTGGTCAGACCAATAAATGGTCAACAATTTCTTCTTAAAACGAAATTCTGTTTAATAAAAGTGCTTTTTTATTACATTTTTCCCACCAACAACCAAAAACAAGGTTCTATTTATAAGACACTGAAATAACTGAGTTTATTTTCAACATTAAGGAAATGCCATATTCGACAAAAAAGTGTTTGCAAAACGCGATTATAAAAAAAGTTGTTGAATTACATGCACTTAGGGCGTAGAAACGGAAAAACACTCAAGGGTTAAAAACCCGGAAAGGAGAGCAGGACAATGATAACCAGCTTTTTAGGAACCCTGGCATTCTACGGTCTGATTCTTCTTGTGGCGCAGACCATCGGTCTTTTTGGCCGGATTTCGCACCACTAATTCCAACGACTCCCCCCTCATCTCTCTTTTAGCCGCTCGGCCAGATTCCGAGCGGTATTTTTTTATCCAAAAGACAATACATTGTATTTAACCTTGTGCTCTGCTATGATTTTTTAATGTTATTCCTGAGATGCACTCGTTTCTTCTCTGACTAAAGGGGGATTCAAATGCAGAAAGTTTTCCTGAAAGCTTTTCTGATCATTTTGCTTCTCATCCTGACAACCAACCCTGCCACCGCAACAGAGCCGGCAGTTTCTCAAATCAACGGCAAAGTCGGCCTGACGACCGGCTCCATCGACAACGACAAGCATTTTATGGGCGATGGCAGCATTGTCTTCCCTCTCAACAATGCGACCGGGCTGCAAGTTGATGCCGGGTTTGGCGAATGGGACTCCAGCTCAATTGGCAACACGGACATCTCGAGGCTTGGCTTTCGCCTGTTTGCCCGCAATCCACAACTCGGACTGGCCGGCATTTACGCTTCTTTAAACGAACTGGAAACAACCTTCGGTGACGCCGACATTGACCAGTACGGTATCGAGGGCGAAGTCTATTCCGGTCCAATGACCGTTGCTGCCCTGCTCGGGCAAAATAGCGGCGATCTCGATGACGATCTTCTCGGTACGCTTGACGTCAGATGGTACCCGATGGACGAACTGATGCTTGAGGTCGGTGCCGCCATTGTTGACAGCAACGCCAAGGCACATGTTGGTGCCGAGTATCAACTGCTGGAAAGTCTCGCATCATATACCGACCTGGCACTCTCTGCGTATGCGGACCTTGCCCTCGGCGATAACAGTTACGATCATGCCCTGATAGGGCTTCGGGCCTACTTCGGCACACCTAAAAGCCTTGTTAAACGCCATCGTGAAGATACTGCAGGCAATTCAACTGATAAGCTGAATCCACCCTTACTACAGTAGAAGACATCCCATGAAAAACATTCTGATCGTCGACGACTCGAAAACAACCCGCCAGGTATTAAACTTTTCCCTGACTGACGCCGGCTTCAAAATTACCGAAGCAGTTGATGGGCTCGATGCCATACATTTTCTTGAAAAAGAGCAATATGATCTATTGATCACCGACCTGAAAATGCCGCGCATGGATGGCCTCGAGCTGACGCGCAAAGTACGCGCCATGGACAAATACAAATACACGCCGATTATCATCCTGACCACCGAATGCGCCGATGAGAAAAAGCAGGAAGGGAAGAAGGCCGGTGCCAGCTGCTGGATCGTTAAACCGTTTCAGCCGGAACAGTTGCTGCAGGTCATCAATATGAGTTTGAAGAAAGAGTAACCGTTTTCACCCTCGTCACACATCTGTTCGCTCTTTTTTACTTTTCAATCCTGAGTAAAGCAAATCAATTCCTGAGACAAGACGTCGGCCATTAATTGCAACCGGCAGGCATCATTTCTAAAGACCTTGACGACGTGTTTATAGCGAGCACAAGTCGGCAACAACCCTTCAAGGGCATTTGGTTGCTTTTCCAACCAATCAATATTAATAAAACAGTTCTTGTTCTCCGGAAAAAGCGCCATATAGAAGATGTCTGCCTCAACCAGATCCTGGAAAAAATGTGAGCCGAAAGAGAGTTCCGGCATCAGATTACCGCTTGTAAAAGCAACTTCCGCCAAAGCGGTCAAGTTGTTGATTTCTGAAAAAGTGATCGGAACGCCCATT
>JBFFPW010000194.1:0-4086 GCA_041573815.1 Desulfuromonadales bacterium | reverse complement strand
TTCGCTGCCAGAATCCAGGTGCCGTACGACCAGTTGATAATGCATATCAACATTGGGTGGTGTCAGCAGGCGGGTATAAATGATTTCATCGTGGAAAGGCGAAATTTGCAGATGCACCGAATCATAAATTGAATCCCCCATCGCCTGAAGATTCGATTTAAGCGGCGACGTATCAGCTAAAACCTCATGCGACAACTCCTCATTTTGCCGCCAGCGATAAAGGCGGACACTGTAGTTACCACCAAAACTGAACGTTTTCACGGACACAGCGGCAATAAGGAGTTCGTTGTCGCTAGTCCAGCCCAGGTCATGCACAGAGCCCTCAACGGCGACATCGGCCAAAACAGTTCCATCGGAACTGAAAATTCGGATGCTTGAATTTTCTGTTGAACCGGTGGATGAAGCAATAAAAGCTCCCGTTGGCGACCAGGAGATCGCCTTTGGAGAATGTCGATCAACCGAGGAGACACTCTCACCTACCTGACCGATGGCCAGACCGCTCGCCGAAACGGCGTAATGTTCACTGTCAGGATGCCAGGCAATGGGGCTGTCCGTTGAGACGGAACCGAGATGCTGCACTGAATATTGCTCCGGCAAGTCCATAATCGGCATTTTTTTTGCGCAACCGGACAATAGAGCGAAGTTCAGCAGGAACAATAACCCGGTGGATATGAATAGATTTCGACAATTTTTTTTCATGGTTATATATTTCCAGAAACAGAAATTTCAAACATTGACTAAGGTCAAGAGTGACAAATTATCTCTCTTTGGTACTTTCGGAGAGGTCTTCAAGGCTTTCTCGATCCAGAATCGTAATTTCTTTACCTTGCACAGTCAAAAGCCCCTCGTCTGACAATTTACGAAAAGTTCGCGAAAGAGTCTCACTGACCGTTCCCAGATTTGAAGCAAGCTGGCCCTTTGGAATCGGTAAAGTCACAGCGACACCATCATCTCCGGCAAGATCAAGGATGTAGCGTGCCAGTCGAGCCGGTACATCCTGAAAGGTTAATTGTTCAACCTGACTGGCAAACTGGCGCAGAAATCTGGAAAGACCGCCGATCATATTGATGGCAATGCCGGACCTGGAATGGAGAAGCTCAAGGAATTCTTTTTTCGGAAAAAACAGCAAACGGGAGGGCTGTAACGGCTCGGCGTAGGCAGGGTATTGACCATCTCCAAAAATCGCCGCTTCGGCAAAAGAACTGCCGGAGTGGACAATGTGCAGGATACGTTCTTTGCCATCGGCAGAGAGCTTGTACACCTTGACTTTGCCATCGGCCAAAACATAAAAACCGGAAGCAATATCCCCCTCGGAAAAAAGGATATCTCCACGGTTGCAGTTTTTGACTTTAATGACTTCAGCAAGATAAGTCAGATCATCATCGGTAACACCTGAGAACATCGGACATTTCAAAAGATCATTTTTTAACTGCATAATAAGGCCCATAAATAAACAAAAAGAATTAAGGTTAACTATTAATAAAGTTCAACAAGTCATTGATCCTGAAAGGTTTATACAGAACACCTATTGCTCGTGTCATGTTTGCAGATGCGACCTCTTCAGAGCCACGCTCACAGCCGGTCATCAGCAATACTTTAGCCTCGGCATAATGATCAACAATCTGGTCAAGTGTTTCAATGCCCGACATGCCCGGTAACTTTATATCCATCAGGATATAATCAAAGGCACCATCACGGTGTAGGTCAATTGCCTCTTCACCACTATAGGCAAGAGAGACAGCAAACCCTTTCATCTGCAGTAACAGCCTGAGGCTCTCAGAAAAATCCCGATCATCTTCAACAAGGAGCAGTTTCCTGTTATTCATCACCATGACCTATGATTTCGAGAGGTATGGAAAATGTGAACGTTGCGCCATTTCCCAAAGTGCTGACAATATCGATTTCTCCACCATGATCGTCGATGATATTTTTAACGATAGCCATTCCTAAGCCAACCCCGAACCCCTTGGTACTGAACAGTGGTTCAAAAATTCTCGGCAAATGCTCTTCCGAGATTCCAGGACCATTATCTGTAACCACGACAGAAAAATGCTCCGGACCGAGATGGGTCGAAATGGACACTATTTTTTGACCGATATCATAGTTCAAAAAAGCCTGGAATGCATTTGTCATGATATTTATTATGACGCGACGAATCAATTCCGCATCAAACAAAACCTCAGCATTACAGTTCAAGTCCCTGCGCACAACGACATCATCTGGAACCGATAGTTCATTGAGAACAGATTGCAACCAATGATCAAGATGCAACTTTTCAATGATCAATTCTCGTTGACGGGTAAAATCAAGCATTTCGTTGATGATTCGGTCACATCTGTCAACATTCCTTTGTGCCAACTCGGCAACTTTGCGAACCTCGACAAATTCCTCCCCGACCAGGGATTCATCGAGCGTATAAACGGCATTGCGAATGGTACCGAGAGGATTTCTTATTTCGTGACTGACGGTAGCTGCCAACTGCCCCAACGCCGCCAACCGCTCTTTTTGCACCAGCTCATTCTGGGTGTTTTTCAGCTGCTGAGTTCTTTGATCAATGATCACTTCTAGATTCTTCTGGTACTTGTCCAGTTCGATCTCGGCCAACTTACGGTCAGTAATATCCCGGCCGACGCCGATGATTTCCACGACCTTCCCTTGGTCATCGAGAACCGCCGTATCTGCCCAGGCAAGCCAGCGCCAACCATCTTTTGTCATCGCCCGCTGCTCGATAAAACAGTTATAGGGCGGTGTATAAAGCTTTTCCATCTCCCTGGCTGTCTGCTCCTGATCATCGGGATGGACCAACGGCATAAAATTTTCTTTAAGCAGATCTTCCTCTTTTTTACCAAAGGTCTCCAGATATGCTGAGCTGACAAACAGGAATTTACCTTCGGTATCAATCTTAACCACCAGGTCAGTCTGGTTTTCAATCAGCAACCGATATTTTTCTTCATTTTCGGCCGCGGTCAAATATTGGTTTCGCAGCTGGGCGACCATCCGATTCAAGGAGTGCGCAAGTGTCCCGACTTCGTCTTCAGTCATAACCGGCACACTCAAGTCGAGTACGCCCTCAGAAATTCGGACCGAGGTATCGGCAATCGCGAGAATCGGCTTGGCAATCTGTTTGGCCAGAAGATAAATCCCTATGGCCAAAAAAGCCGAGATGATAGAACCAACCAGAACGATCGTCAGGCCTAACGTACGCGCCGGTGACAAGGCCTCATCTTCATGCATTTCGGCCAACAGTGCCAGATCGAGTTCCTCAATCCAACGATAATAACCAACAACGGGGTCTCCATTGTAGTTTAAATAACGACCCTGTCCAGTATGACCACTCACCGCCTTGTCTATCCCGTAGGTATGAACACCCCGCGGAAAGTCCTCTCGACCGAAACGTTTACCGCTGACAAAATCGCTGAATTGATCAACGAGATAAGTCTCTCCGGTCTCTCCAAGGCCGGCATTTTCAAGAAGTAATCGATCCATCCAATCGACATTGAAATGAACAGCCAAGACTCCTGATTTTTCGGCCTTTTCATTGAATAGTGGTGTCGCAACAGTCAGGGTTGGTTCTGTTGACAAGGGGGAAGGATAGACATTCTGCACAAAAGTTTCTTTCAAACCCTCAATAAAATATTCATCGTGCCCCAGATAAACATGTTCGTGTTCAGGGTTGGTTGAAAATATAACACGCCCCCCTTCTGGCGATAGAATTGCGATTTCCCGGAAGTATGGATTCCGTTTAATAAAAGCATTACTATTTTCAGACAATTGTAAATAAGCATCTTTAAAATAACGATGGCCTTCATCCCGGCTGAGAATAAGGGCCGAGTTATCTCTGATCTCAGGAGATTTTGCCAGATAGACAATCTCCTGTTCCTGATCATTAATCCATCGTTTCAGCTCACTTTCCTTTAACGTAACCGCAACTTTAAGACGTTCATAAACTGAATCAATCAGCGCAAATCTGGCCTGAGTGTAAGCAATAATACTGATGGCAATTACCGTCAGTAGAGAAAGAAACAGAAAGCTCACCACGAGTCGAGCAACAAGTGATTGCCGAAAGAGCAGAAAAGTCATATCTCC
>JBFFPW010000193.1:0-4088 GCA_041573815.1 Desulfuromonadales bacterium | reverse complement strand
GTTCGTCTTTGGTAAAGACCTCTTTTGCCGGGCAGGTGTCGCATGGGGAGTTGCGGTTGAAGACGGCAAAATGGCAGGTTTTGCCGATGGCCTCACTGAAGAGGGTCGTGAACGATGGGTTGGTGTAGCGGATAACCAGGGCCTGATCAACGATGCAGACGGGCGCAGGTATGGAGTCCAGAAGTTTGTAGATCGTCTCCTGCCCGTGCAGAATCTTTTTGTTGACCAGGTGCATTCTGTCCCTCCCTCCTTGATTCAGGGCCGATCGTCATCGGTAGGGAACAAGCGCTGTTTCTCGATGCGCTAATGTCAGATTATACCTTTAATCTTCTGAAATGGCAAAACCTGTCAAAACGGGAAGATAAGCGGTATCAGTAACGAGGCAACAACCCAGACAAGAAGATTGAGTGGTGTTCCGGTTTTCAGGTAGTCAACGAACCGATAACCCCCAGGCCCCATAACCAGGGCATTTGACTGGTGGCTGATCGGTGTCATAAAACAGGACGAGGCGGCAACGGCGACGGCCATAAAGAATGGTTTGGGACTGACCGCCAGATCAAGGGCGGTATTGTAGGCAATCGGGGCGACCAGAACCGCCGCCGCCGCGTGGCTCATGACCTCAGTCAGAGCGAAGGTGATAAGAAAGACGGCAGCCAGAACTGCCCAAGGCCCGAATGGGCCAATGATTCCGATGATCTGCTCTGCCAGAAAATGCGCCGCGCCACTTTTTTCCATGGCAATGCCGAGGGGCAGGGTGCCGGCGATCAAAAAGAGGATCTGCCAATTGACGGTCTGGTAGATTTCCTTGGTCCGCAAGCAGCGGAAGAGGATCAGCAGCAAGGCGCCAAGGCTGGCCGACAACATGATCGGCAAGATACCGCTGGCAGCCATGACAATGACTCCGAGGAGGACACAAATGGCAATCGGTGCTTTTTGTGGAACGTAAGTGGCAGGCGAGACGTCTCCCATTAACAGAAATCCGTGGTCGCTGCCGAGGTGAATGACATTCTCCTTCGGCCCCTGCAATAACAGCACATCACCATAGCGGAGGGTGACATGGTCAACTTTGCGGACAACCGGTGCACCACTGCGCCAGATCGCCAGGACCGTCAGTCCGAAGGTGTCGGCAAAGTGAACTTCACGCAAGGTTTTTCCAGCCAGATCACTGTTGGGCAGGAGTGAAGCTTCGACCACGACCATTGATGATTTGTCACTCTCGTCAAGGGTTGGATTGTCCTGTTCCGGAACAATTGCCAGTCCTTGTCCCTTACGTACTTTGAGTATGGCCTGGGGGTCACCTTCAAGGAATAAGATGTCACCGGTCTGGATTTTACGATTACGATGGGGGAATGGAAACTTTTGCCGTCCCCGCAGGATAGCCCGAACTTTTAACCCGAATTGCCGATCCAGACCACATTGACTGATCCGTCGGCCATGCAGTGGGGAACCATCGAGAACCACAGCCTCGGTAATATACTCTTTGACCTGGTACGCTTCTGTTAAGGTTCCTGCTTTGCGATTCGGCAACAGAAAGCGGCCGACCAGTGCCATATAAAGAACACCAGTGGCAAGGATAACCAGGCCGACCGGGGTAAAGTCAAACATCGAGAAGCTCTGGCCGGTATATTCGGTAAGCAGGGCATTCATCAGGATGTTGGGCGGGGTACCGATCAGGGTGCAGACTCCACCGAGCAGGGAGCCGAACGCCAGCGGAATTAAAAGTTTCGACGGACTGATCCGGCTTTTCTGGCCGACAGAGACAACCAGTGGCATCAACATGGCGGCGGCACCGATATTGTTGATAAAAGCCGAGAAGAAAGCGGCGCAAAGCATGATCGAGATAATCATCCTGGGCTCGCTGCCACCAGAAAAGCGGAGTAAGCGTTCGCCGAGGGGGGCCAGAGCCCCGGTGTTGGTCAAACCGGCACTGATGATAAACATGGCAGCGACTGTAACCACCGCCGGATTGCTGAATCCGGAGAAGGCTTCTTCAACAGAGACCAGTCCGCTCAGGGCCAGTGCCAGTAAAACCATCATGCTGACCAGATCCATACGGATCCATTCGGTCGCAAACAGGATGACCGCGATAAACAGAATCAGGAGAACGAGTGTTATTTCCATGCGTTGGGTTCCGGATTATTGAATTGTATTCTTTTTTAAGTTTACAGGAGGGATGCCGGGCTGGCAAGTATTTGAATCTTTTAGGGGGAGGGCGTTCAAAGGTGTGATTTAGATTCACCCTGTAGCCCTCGAGTGGCAATTATCTTACCCGCGATTCTGTTTTTTTATAAATAAAGAGGGACACTTCCTTTTGTTGGTTGGTAAGTGTCCCTCTTTTTAATTGTCGTTGCAGGAAAACTTTCCCACTTAAAAAGCTCAGCCAAATCCTGACCCGCCGGTCGGTGTACAACCTCCGCCTGTTCCGGGTTCTGCCGCAGAGAATACCGAAACAATACGCCCGGCTTTTTTGCCACATGACGGGCAGGTTATCTGTTCCAGCGGTTGGCTCTGAATCTTTTCACATTTTTCTCCGCAGTCATCACAGAGATACTCGAATATTGGCATTTCTATCTCCTGTGTTCTAAATATTTAGCATTCTGTATATATTAAGAGTGGAATTATTGCAATATTTAAACAAGACAACACGACAAATGTTGTCTTAACTAGCCGAAATTATGGGGAAAGGTATAGACATCTGGTTGTATTCATGCCGATGTCGAATGTAATTTTTTGCTGGCTTCGATATGATCTGGATAAAGAAAAGGCGCAGCATTTCGCTGTCGAAAGGAGGACGAAATGAAAGCAATTATCACATTAACCCTTTTGTCTATTTTCCTGATGCTGACACCGGATATTTCAGATGCCGGCAGCCGTGACCGTCATTATGCACCAGATCGAGACCACTCGGGGTATCAGCAAGAGCAGCACCGAGATCGTGATGGGCGTCACGACCGTTACTGGAAAAAACAGCAACGTTATCAGAAACATGACAAGCACTGGAAAAAGCATCGTTCAAACCGGAAGGTTGCTTATCGCACGACTCCACAACGGGTTGTCTACCGCTCGGCCCCGACTCGGGTGGTGTATCGTCGACCGGTCGTCTACTACCCATCGTCGTTTTTGACCGTCGGTGTCCCAAGCCTCAATTTTCATATTTCGTGGTAAAGCCTGATACTTCCAAGTTAACCATCGGGGCCACTGTCATAAACGGTGGCCTTTTTTTCAGTTGCCTGGTGAAAATAAATGATTAGAGGTCGGATAGAACGCGATCAGAGGAAATAAACACTTTGGCGTTGTTGATGATTTCTTCGAGAGTCTCGAAACGGAGTGGTTTTTGTACAAACTGGGCACCCATCCTTTTTATTTCACTTTTTAGTTCAAGTGTGACATCACCCGTCATCATAATTCGGTGCGGTGGCAGAACCAGGCATCCATGGTGGGTCAGAGGTTTCAGGTACTCTAGACCACTCATTCCCGGCATGTTCTGATCAACAAAAATAATGTCTGCGCAAGGACCTTCCATGTGGCAGTTATGTGTTTTGAATGCAGGACATTTAACTGGAGTTTCATATGTGAGGACTTCATGGCCGAGCGAGGAGAGGTGCATTGCTAAAGAATCCCTAATGCATTCTTCGTCATCGATGATCAGTATGCGAAGTTTTTCAGGGGGCATGACAACTCCTTAAAGGGGCAAGTATTCATCAATTCACCACAGATGATTTATAAGTCATGTTAGCAGTTATTGCTGACCAGTCTAGTTAAATATTTTTTAAGTGTCAGTTGTCATCGCCTGCTAAGCAGAGAGGAAGGATTGAGCCGCCGCTTCCGGGTTTGCACAATTAAGGAGAGCGCCGATACAGGCAAAGTGTTCACAACCACAGTTCTTCAGCTCCGGCAACTTGTCGGGGTGGATCCCGCCGAGGGCAAAAACAGGAATGAATGCTGTGTCGCAGGCTTCATGAAGTTTGTCTGTTCCGACCGGTTCGCCGAGTTCGGCTTTTGATCGGGTTGGAAAAACGGGACCAAAGGTCACGAAATCGGCTCCGGCTTTTGTTGCTGAGGTGATTTCTGCCAGGGAGTGGGTCGAG
>JBFFPW010000192.1:0-4096 GCA_041573815.1 Desulfuromonadales bacterium | reverse complement strand
TCCTTTATCCGTTGGTTGTAGATCTTGGTGCGAAAGTTTATATCGCCAACCTCTACACGATTTCCGATATCCCGGGAGCTGACCAGGTCATTCCTCTATTCAACCAGATTGTAGCTGGTGTCGCCAACTCGTATGGTGTCCAGGTTGCGGATTTTTACAGCGCCTTCGACGGGCAGAGCGGGTTATTGCTGATCGACCGCCATGGCGCATCGCCGCTGGAGATTCATCCGACAAATGCCGGGCACAGGGCGATGGCCGAGGCTTTTAAGGCGGTTATTCATTAAGCTGGCTGGCGGACCGGAGAGACTTTCGGGCGCTCCGGTCGGCTGTCAGGGCTGTGTGAATGTCAAGAATGACTTTTAGGGAGGTTCAGGATGAAGTTCGAGGCGCATTTTATAGCCGTCATAATGGTGCTTGCTTTGATTGGTTCCGGATGTTCATCAGCCGTTTTCAAAAGTGAGCGGCGCATGTTAACCCCCGATGAATTGAGCCAGAAAATGGCACATCTGCGCCCCGGCGATACTGTTCGTATTACAACTAAAAATAACGAGGATTTTGAACTTGAAATCACCACTGTTGCCGAGAGTTTTCTTGAGGGATATGCATTTTACCCGGGGCAGCCTGGCGCCGAGTGGTGGCCGACACGGCATAACTTTAAAGATATGAAAATCTTGGATGGCAATCTTTTGCCCCAGGACGTTGTCTCAGGAGAGGCTGTGGCGGTTCCCAGCCTGGTGGCAGCCGCTGAAGTTGACAGTCCTGCTTCAGGTTCACCTGGGGATATGGATGAGCAAGAAGCTGATCAAACGAGTGAAGCTCCTTCGAGCTTTGGCCATATTCCTGATTTAAGAAACTTCTACGTTGGCAGCATTGTGGAAATTATTCCGGTCGCCGGCGAAACCGTTCGAATGAAAGTTGACGAAACCAGCGAGGGTCAGATTCGCGGAACGGTGAACTGGCAGGATGATTCGTTTGCCGTGCAAAAAGCGTTCAACCGAGAAGATATTGCTGACATCCAATTTGCCGAAACCAGAGCTAGTCGTGGGGGAGTCACAGCAGAAAAGGTTGTGAAGGCTGTTTTTATGGGGATTGGAGTCGTCATTCTTGCATTCTTCTATGTGGTTGGTGCTTTCGCTGCAGGCATGGCTGGTGTCGGTTATATGTGAAGTCTCTGGCGCAAAAAAGAAGAGCATCGTTTTTCCTGTATTCAGATTCTTCTCTACGGTATTCTCTTCGCTATGCAGCCGCAAATATCAGATGCCATCATATTGCGTCACATCGATTACGGTGAAGCCGACCGGATCGTTACCTTTTTGACCCCCGATCACGGGCGGCGCAAGGGGTTTGCCCGGGGGGCCAAAAAGAGTCGCAAACGGTACGGGCCGGGGCTGGAGCTTTTCGCTCAGGTGAAAATTCACTGGGTGCCGCCGAAGTCGGGCGAACTGCTTTCTTTGCGCGAAGTTGAACTGGTCGATCTGCGCACCGGATTGCGCAACGACCTGGAGGCGATGGCCTTGGCTGGCTATGGTTGCGAACTGGTCGAGGAGTTGATCGGAGATGATCCTGGACATCCGGAATCCTATCGATTGCTCCAGGCTTTCCTGGACCATCTTGCCGCCCGGGGGCATACTGCCGAAAGCCGGTTGTTGTTTGAGCTCCGTCTGCTCAACCACGTCGGCTACGTACCCCACCTGTTGCACTGCTCAGAATGTGACAACGACCTGCCGGCAGAAGGCGTCGCTTTTAATGCCGCCCGCGGGGGCGCGCTTTGTACTGATTGTGCCACAGGTTTGGTCGGTTCCCGGCTGGCCCGAATGACCCTCGGTTCCCTGTCGAAAATACTGCATAGCCCTGAGGACAATTTCACCGATATTCACCTCAGTCCGCAAACTTTACAGGAGGGTGGCGAGGCGATTTTTAGTGCGGTTAAAATCCATTTGCAGCGGCCATTGCGCTCACTTTCATTCCTTGAACAACTGCTGTCAGACGTCAGATCGTAAAAACCTGTTGAACCGGCCTTTTTCGGGGCGAATCAGCCTTGACAGCCCACTCGTAAAAACGCTAAACTTCGAGGTCTAAAATACTGTGCTTATTGTATACAGTATACATTTCTGTATTTCGGAAAAGCTGACGCTATCCGATACCTTCTGGAGGCATTGTGACATTTCAAGAATTAATTCTCGCACTACAGAATTACTGGGCGAACAAAGGCTGTGTTATTCAACAGCCATATGATATGGAAAAAGGCGCCGGAACCTTCCACCCGGCAACCTTTCTGCGATCGCTTGGACCGGAGCCGTGGAACGTCGCTTACGTTGAGCCGTCCCGCCGACCAACTGACGGACGTTATGGTGAAAATCCGAATCGTCTTCAGCACTACTATCAGTTTCAGGTTATCCTCAAGCCTTCCCCCCTCGATATTCAGGATCTTTATCTCGACTCGCTCAAGAGTTTCGGGATTGACTCGAAAAAACATGACATCCGTTTTGTCGAGGATGACTGGGAATCTCCAACTCTTGGCGCCTGGGGGCTTGGCTGGGAAGTCTGGCTGGACGGCATGGAAATTACCCAGTTTACCTATTTCCAGCAATGCGGTGGTATCGACCTGAAACCGGTTTCCGGTGAGTTGACCTACGGTATCGAACGGATCGCCATGTATATTCAGGGGGTCGACAATGTCTACGACCTCGAATGGGTCGACGGTATCAAGTACGGTGATATCCATCATCAGACCGAAGTTGAGTTTTCCCACTACAATTTTGAAGAGGCCGATACCGACATGTTGACCAAGCTCTTCAACATGTACGAAGACGAATGCAAACGGCTGGTGGAGAAGGAGCTGATCTTCCCGGCTTACGATTTTGTACTGAAGTGTTCCCACTCGTTCAACCTGCTCGATGCCCGTGGTGCTATTTCCGTTACTGAACGGGCCAACTACATTGGCCGTGTTCGTAACCTGTCCCGTCTTTGCGCAGAAGGCTATGTGGCCCAGCGTGAAAAGATGGGTTTCCCGTTGTTGAAGGCTTAAAGGCGGGGGCTTGAGTGAGAATCAGGGGCTAGAGGCTGGTTTAAGTCAACCCCGAACGAATTGAAGTGTAGCTCAGGAACTTGATGTTGGAGACCCGGTTTTAACCAGTCCCCATCAGCGAGTCCCCAGTCTCCGAACCTAGAAGGAATTTATAACAATATGTCTGCAGAAATTTTTCTCGAAATCGGAACCGAAGAAATCCCGGCCGGATTTATTCCCAAGGCCCTCAATGACATGAAGGGCCTGATCAGCAAAGAGCTGGAAAATGCCCGGATCGAATTTGGCGAGATAAAAACCTTTGCCACTCCGCGCCGGCTGGCGATTGCTGTTGCTGATGTTTCTGAACAGCAGCCGGATATGCAGATCAAGGCGATGGGCCCGGCCACGAAGGTTGCTTTTGATGCCGATGGCAAACCGACCAAGGCCGGCGAGGGCTTCGCCCGGGGGCAGGGGGTCGATGTCTCCGAATTAAAGATTGTCACAACCGACAAGGGTGAATACGTTTCCGTCGAAAAGGAAGAGAAGGGCAAGCCGACCAAGGAGCTGCTGCCGGAAATTCTGCCGCGACTGATCGGTAATATCTCCTTTAAAAAGTCGATGCGCTGGAAGGATCTTGATATCCGCTTCGCCCGGCCGATGCACTGGATCGTTGCCCTTTACGGCGGCGAGGTTGTTCCGTTCACCTTTGGCAATCTCGAGTCCGGCAACCTCTCCCGCGGCCATCGGTTTATGGCGCCGGAGACGATGATTATCCATAACTCGGAAGAGTATGAAGATCAGTGCGAACGGCATTTTGTGACGGCTGACCCGGAAAAACGTAAAGCGGCGATCGCCAAGGGGATTGTCGAAGCGGCCAAGTCGGTCGGCGGAACCTTGAATGAAGATGCGGGCCTGCTCGAAGAGGTCACCTATCTGGTTGAAGACCCGACGCCCCTGGTCGGTACCTTTGAAGACGAATACCTGCAGCTGCCGCGCGAACTGCTGATCACCAGCATGCGTGAGCACCAGCGTTACTTTACCGTTGTCGATAAAGCCGGCAAACTGATGCCGCATTTCATCACCATCTCC
>JBFFPW010000191.1:0-4105 GCA_041573815.1 Desulfuromonadales bacterium | reverse complement strand
GGGCCAAACTTGATGATCTGCGGGAGCAGGGCACCAACCCGTTCGCCAATGATTTCAAAACGACCCATATTACCGCCGATGTGCATCAAGCGCATGCCGAGCATGACAAAGAGGCGTTAGAGTCGATCGATACCGAATATGTCGTCGCCGGGCGGATTATGGCCCAACGCGACTTCGGCAAAGCGGCTTTTGTCCAGCTACAGGATCGCTCCGGCCGTCTGCAGATCTATGTTGCCAAACAAGTGGTTGGTGACGAGGTGTTTGAAGCCTTTCGCAAGTTTGACGTCGGTGACATTGTCGGGATTGCCGGCGTGCCGTTTCGGACCAAGACCGATGAGCTCTCGTTGCGGGCTTCGTCGATCCGCATGTTGACTAAATCGTTACAGCCGTTGCCGGAAAAATGTCACGGTCTGACCGACGTTGAGACCCGTTATCGTCAGCGCTATGTCGACTTGATTGTTAATCCGGAAGTCCGCGATGTTTTCCGCAAGCGGTCAGAAATTGTTCGTTTGATCCGTGAGTATATGCAGGACAGTGATTTTCTCGAGGTCGAAACACCGATGATGCAGCCGATCGCCGGTGGTGCCACCGCCAAGCCGTTTGTTACCCATCATAATACTCTGAAGATGGATCTGTTCCTGCGGATTGCCCCGGAGCTTTACCTGAAGCGCCTGGTGGTCGGTGGCTTCGAGCGGGTTTTTGAAATTAACCGTAATTTCCGTAATGAGGGAATATCGATTCAGCATAATCCCGAATTCACCATGATGGAGTTCTATCAGGCCTATGCAACCTATGAGGACCTGATGGATTTTACTGAGAAACTGATCTGTCATGTTGCTGAAAAAGTCGTCGGATCGCTGAAATTCACTTACGGAGACAAGGAAGTTGATCTGACTGCGCCATGGGAACGTTTGACGGTGCGTGAGGCGATTACCAAGTACAGTGATCTGTCTGACTCTGATCTCGATGATCGGGCAAAACTGCTCGACTATGCAAAGAAACAGGGCCTGGAACTCGATAAGAACATCGGCCATGGCAAGCTGTTGACTGAAATCTTCGATGAAGTTGCCGAGCCGAAGCTCTGGAACCCGGTCTTTATCACCCAATACCCGACCGATGTTTCACCCCTTTCGCGTCGTAACGATGAAAACCCGGACGTTGTTGATCGCTTCGAGCTCTTTATCGTTGGCCGCGAACTGGCCAACGCTTTTTCCGAGCTCAATGATCCGATTGACCAGAAGGGCCGGTTCGAAGATCAGCTCAAGGAGAAAGATGCCGGCGACGAGGAAGCCCATGCGATGGATGAAGATTACATCCGGGCGCTCGAATATGGATTGCCACCGACTGCCGGTGAGGGGATTGGCATCGACCGTCTCGTGATGTTATTGACCAATTCAGCATCGATCCGCGACGTCATTCTGTTTCCGCAACTGCGCAAGCAGTCATAAGGATCTTTTTTTCTGTTATGAATTTTGAATGGTTCGTCAGCATGCGCTACCTGCGCGCTAAAAGGAAGCAGACCTTTATTTCGGTCATTTCCTTTATCTCGATCGCCGGAGTGACCCTCGGGGTGGCTTCGTTGATTCTGGTGCTGGCCATCATGACCGGTTTTCATGACGGTGTCCGCAAACAGATCCTCGGCAATGTCTCGCATATTCTGATTCAGAAGCATGGCGGCGGTATTGAGGATTATCAGGAAATCACAGAAAAGACCAAGGCGACAGCTCCCGAAGTGGTCAGTGTGACGCCTTTCGTTTCTAAGCATGCGATGCTGTTGTCTAACAAGAATGTTGCGGCGGTCAGTGTCAAGGGGGTCGCACAAGGGAATAAAGCATTACAGCAGAGGATGCTGACCATTGGTGAACTGCCGGCCGAAGAGTTGATGTATTCGGCTGATCGCACGTTGCCGGGAATTGTTATCAGTATTGATTCGGCGACAACTCTGGGGGTTGCTGTTGGCGATGCTGTCAATGTGATTCCGCCGCTGTTTACAATTACACCCTTTGGTATGATCCCGAAGATGAAGCCGTTTCAGGTGGTCGGTATTTTCCGACAGCGTGGTGGCTTCTTTGATACATATTTCGCCTATATCTCCATGACCGAGGCGCAGAAGTTTTTTGACTATGAAAATCAGGTGTCCGGTCTCGAGGTTGAGGTTGGTTCGTTCGACCAGGCCCAATCGGTGGCCGACTCTTTACGCGAAGAGATCGATTACCCCCTGGTTGTTCGCTCATGGGAAGATATGTTCGGCTCTTTCCTGTCAGCGTTGCGGCTTGAAAAACTTGGTCTGTTTATCGTTTTGGGGATTATTGTCCTGGTGGCGGCTTTTAATATCGCAACGACCCTGATCATGGTTGTTATGGAAAAAACCCGTGATATCGCCGTTTTGCGCTCTATGGGGGCAAATTCCCGGAGCATTATGCGGATATTCGTACTCGAGGGATTAATAATCGGTACGGTCGGCACCTCACTCGGGACCATTAGCGGTTTGATATTGGCGAAGAACGCAGATCCGATTATCAAAGGGATTGAAAACCTGTTCAGCATCAAGATCTTTGACCAGGCTGTTTATGGCATGGACCATTTCCCATCAGTGGTTTTGGCCAGTGATGTGATTGCCATTTCGGTCATGGCCATGATGATTTCGCTCATGGCGACTGTTTACCCAGCCTGGCATGCTGCCAGGATGGATCCGGCCGAAGCGCTTCGTTATGAATAGGTGCTGAGTTGATTACTGTTAAGAGTTTAAATAAAAGCTACGGCAGTGACGCCAACCGGGTTGATGTTCTGAAAGATATCAACCTTTCAGTCGCCAAGGGAGAGCGGTTGGCCGTTGTCGGCTCTTCCGGTGCCGGCAAGACAACACTGATGCATATCCTCGGGGTGCTTGATAGGCCGTCCAGCGGTCGGGTCCAGGTCGAGGATCAGGACGTTTTTGCCTTGTCCGGAGTTGAACTGGATCGTTTTCGCAATCGAACAGTCGGTTTCGTTTTCCAGTTCAACCAGTTGTTGCCTGAATTTACGGCCCTGGAAAATGTCATGATGCCGGGCCTGATTGCCCGTTTGCCGGAATCGGAGATTATAAGCCGATCTGAAAAACTGCTCGATGAGGTTGGCCTTTCACACCGTTTGACTCATAAGCCTGGACAGTTGTCTGGTGGTGAGCAACAGCGGGTCGCAATTGCCCGGGCTTTGGTTATGGAACCGAAAATTCTGCTGGCTGATGAACCGACAGGTAACCTGGATAGCCGTACTTCGGAAAGTATTTATCACGTTTTTCAAAATCTGCATCAAGCGCGTAACTTAACCATGATGGTTGTCACCCACAGCGAGCAGCTCGCCGACCGGATGGACAGGATTGTCCGGATGGAAGATGGTTCGCTTTTGCATGAATGAAGATTCTTACTGGAATGTTTTTATGAAATTACGTTTTCTCTATATTGTTTTTTTTCTGGCTGTCCCCGGACTTGCTTTCGCTGATACCTACAATGTGACCCGGGTTGTCGTTGAGGGGAATCAAAGACTCGAGGAATCTGCGGTTGTGGCTGTTATTAAGGCCAAAGCCGAATCAGTCGTGACCACTGAACAGATCGACAAGGACCTCGCGGCGATCTTCAAGCTAGGTCGGTTCGATGATGTCACCGCCGAGATTGTCGAACGGGAGGGAGAAACCCTTCTGGTTTACAGCCTGGTTGAAAGACCACTGGTTCGTAAGGTTGAGTTTAAGGGGAATGAGGAGATTGCCAGGAGCAAGTTGAGCCCGCTGGTGACAATAAAAATCCCTGATATTTACAATCCGAAAATCGCCGCAGAAACCGTTCAGGCCCTGAAGGGAGCTTATATTGAAAAGGGCTATCACGCTGCCAAAATAGAGCCGGTTCTCGACGTCAATAATAAGAATGAAGCGACTGTTACCTTCGAAATTGAAGAAGGTTCAAAGGTCCTGATCGATCGTATCAGCTTTGAAGGCAATACGGTTTTTAGCAGCCGCGAACTGCGTAAGGCGCTTCAGACTCAAGAACGGACTTTCATGTCATGGTTGACCGACACCGGCACCTATAATGAAGAGAGTCTGGAGACTGATCTTGAAATCATCAAAGATATG
>JBFFPW010000190.1:0-4112 GCA_041573815.1 Desulfuromonadales bacterium | reverse complement strand
GCCGTGATGAACGGCAGGTTAATGTCGGTCTCCATTGATGAAGACAGCTCACATTTGGCTTTTTCGGCGCCTTCCTTGAGACGCTGCAAGGCCATCTTGTCGCTGCGCAGGTCGATGCCCTGCTCTTTCTTGAATTCATCGGCAACATAGTCAATGATCCGCTGATCGAAATCTTCACCGCCGAGAAAAGTATCGCCATTGGTCGCCTTGACTTCGAAAACCCCGTCGCCGAGTTCAAGGATCGAAACGTCAAAGGTACCGCCACCGAGGTCAAAAACGGCAATTTTTTCGTCTTCTTTTTTATCGAGACCGTAGGCGAGTGCGGCCGCCGTCGGCTCGTTGATAATCCGCAGAACGTTGAGGCCGGAAATTTTGCCGGCGTCCTTGGTCGCCTGACGCTGCGAGTCATTGAAGTAGGCCGGCACGGTGACGACCGCATCGGTGACTTCCTCGCCAAGGAAATCTTCGGCAGTCTGCTTCATCTTCTGCAGAATCATCGCCGAGATCTCCGGTGCGCTGTACTTTTTGTCTCGCGCCTCAACCCAGGCATCGCCATTTTCCGCTTCGATAATTTTAAACGGGCTGATCTCGATATCTTTCCTGACGGCATCCGAGTCATACTTTCGGCCGATCAGGCGCTTGATAGCAAACAGGGTGTTTTCCGGATTGGTCACCGCCTGACGTTTGGCCTGCTGGCCAACCAGACGCTCACCATTTTCGGCAAACGCGACCATCGACGGGGTGGTGCGTGCTCCTTCGGCATTGGCGATAACTGCCGGCTCGCCACCTTCCATAATGGCGACACATGAATTGGTCGTCCCGAGATCGATTCCTATAACTTTACCCATGAGATTTGTCCTCCTTTGAGACTATCTTTTCAAGATTGGTTTGATTTATTCAACTTCCGTTACAGAACCGTCGTCCAGGTCTGTTTCGTTTTCGTTTGTTTCAGCAATTTCTTCTACAGCGTTTTCTTCTGCCGGGGCCTTGGCAATCATAACCATGGCCGGCCGCAACAAGCGATCATTCAGGGTGTAGCCCTTCTGTAACTCCTGGACAACAGAGCTGGGCGGATGATCACTGGTGACCATCTCCCCCATGGCCTGGTGGAAATTCGGGTCAAATGGAGAGCCGATCGAATCAACCGCCTTGACACCAAAGGATTCGAGAACCTTGCGGAACTGCTCGAGTGTCATCTGCACACCTTCCAGCAGGCCCCCGTCCTGATCGTCTTTGGCATGCTCGACAGCCCGCTCCAGATTATCGATCACCGGAATCATCTCCCGCAGCAGGTTACCATTGGCAAAACGGATGGCATCTTCTTTTTCGCGCTGTGCCCGCTTGCGGTAATTTTCCAGGTCAGCCAGAGCGCGCAAGTAAAGATCCTTGTTCTTCTCGGCTTCGACCTGAAAATCGATCTCATCGGACTGCTCTTCAGACGCCGGTTCGTCTGATAATGCTTCTTCAGCAACGACCGAAGACTCATCGAGCTCCGGTGCCGGGTTCTCTTCTTTGGTCTTTTTGCCCAACGTTATTTCTCCTTGCCTTGTCCTGTTTCCAAGAGCCGACCGACCAATCTGGCAGTATAATCGACAATCGGAATGACTTTCGAATATGACATACGATTCGGACCAATGACACCCAGGGTGCCGATTGTTCCATGAACATTCTGATAACTCGAGGTCACAAGACTGCAACCCTCGATCTGGTTATAGGTATTGGCGCTGCCGATAAAGATCTGGACTCCGCTCGCTTCCTGACTCTTGTCAAGCAGTTCGACCAGGCGGCTTTTCTGCTCAAACGCCTCGAACAGTTTTTTCATCTGCCCGACTTCGGCAAATTCCGGTTGCCCAAGGAAACTGGAAGCGCCTTCGATAAAGATCTGGCCTGCGACATCCTCTTCCAAAGCTTTGCCGGAAAGTTCGAGTGCCTGCTTCATCAGCTTGTCATACAGCGCTTTTTCCTGCTGCATTTCCGATGCAATCTTTTCCTTTACATCGTGGATACTCAGCCCGGAGAGGGTCTCATTCAGGTAGTTGGTGATCTGCTCCAGCTCTCTCGGGCTGAAATCTTCATCAACCTCGATCAGTTTGTTCTGCACCAGACCGGCCTGCGAAACAAAAACCACCAGCAGTCGCCGTTCAGAAAGCCGCACAAATTCAATCTGGCGGAAGACCGTCGAAGTAAAGCGGGGAGCCATAACGATACCGGCATAATTCGACAGGGACGAAAGAGCTTTACCTGTCTCCTGCAACAGATTTTCAACGGTCAATTTTCCCGACTGGCAATGCGACTCGATCCGCAGCTTTTCACCGGCCGATAAATCGCGGATCTGCAACAGAGAATCAACATAGTAGCGATACCCCTGCTCCGTCGGGATCCGACCGGCGGAAGTGTGTGGTGACGCCAGGAAACCCATCTCCTCGAGATCGGACATGACATTGCGCACCGTCGCCGGTGAGATATTCATGTTGTGCCGTTTGCTCACAGCTCGTGAACCGACCGGTTCGCCGGAAACAATGTAGTCATCGACAATTGCTTCCAGGATCGCTCGTCCACGTTCGTTGAGATCAATACTCATCACGATTTCCCGTTAAAAAAACTGAAGCCGGTCAGACCGGCCAGACGCTTGTTAGCACTCATTGTGCTCGAGTGCTAACGGGCTCAAGATAACAACGGCCCCGGCCTTTGTCAAGGCTTTAGGGTCTATAATTTACTGTTTTTCAGCTGTTTAGTGGAAATGGGAAAGCAGGGTATTGAACAGCAACCAGCCATCAATATTCAGTCGCCAGAAGCCCTCTTTGAGAGTCAACAATTCGCCGCATTTTTTTACCGCTTCCGGATAGACCTCTTCCAGATCTGCAGCGAACCTTTTTCGGAACTGTTCAGCATCGACGCCACGATCGGTGCGCAGGCCAAGATAGAGGGTTTCCGCCATGGCCGCGAGTCGATCAAAGCTCTCTATCACTTGCGATGGCTCACTTCCCGCCCTGATCTGTTCTACGTATTTCGGCAGATCATCGGCAACGGCCCGGCGTTCACCCCAGCCCTGATCGTAAAAACTGTGGGCACCGGCGCCGATAGCGAGATTCGGTTGCCGCTGCCAGTAGCGCTGGTTGTGGCGACATTCGAAACCGGGCCGGGCAAAATTGGAGATTTCGTAATGCCGGTAACCGGCCACGGACAGCCTGTCATGCAGCAGGCGATAGGCCGTGACGTACTGGTCTTCGTCAGGCAGTTCGAGCTGACCCTGCTCGAGCAGACAAAAGAATGGGGTCCCCTCTTCAATTGTCAATCCGTAAACAGCCAGGTGCTCAGGCTGATATTCCAGAAGTGTGTCGAGATCTTTAGTAAGGTCTTCTGCCGACTGCCCCGGCAAGGCAAACATCAGGTCACAGGAGATGTTGTCAAAACCGGCCTTTCGGGCATTGCCAATCGCCGCGTGGGCGGCAGCGACATCATGCTGACGCCCGAGCCGATGCAGGTTCCGGTCACACAACGACTGAACACCGATTGACAGACGGTTGACTCCAGCGGCCTTGAAGCCCTGCAAAGACTCGGCACTGACGGTTCCCGGATTCGCTTCGAGAGAAATTTCAGCCCCGTCGGTGAAACCAAACAACTCTTCGGCCGTCTGCAAGATTTTCCCGACATCACCGGGGGGCAGTAGCGACGGCGTACCACCGCCGAAGAAGATCGCCTCCAATTTTTTTGGTTCGGATTGTTGGGGGAGGAGGTGCAGATGTTTGGTCAGAAGAATAGCATAGGAACTGATGTCATGCGTTGCAACCGGGATCGAGAAAAAGTCGCAATAAGGGCATTTTTTCAGGCAGAACGGGACGTGGCAGTAGAGGGAGGTTGTTTCGTTTACTTTGTTCAATCGGGACCTTCTCAAGCTAAAAAGCAAGGGTCGTAAGCGTTCTATAAGTCCTTAGATAATATAAGAATGTGTTGCGAGAGGATATATAAAAAGCTTTAGCAAGGATTGTACACTTTTCTTAAATGTCGTGACTTATGAGAAATCCAGGCAACTAACTTTGGCACATCTTCAAGGGTGTTTAGCAACATAAAGGTTGCCACCACCGCTGTATGTTTCTTGAAAGAATACAATT
>JBFFPW010000189.1:0-4135 GCA_041573815.1 Desulfuromonadales bacterium | reverse complement strand
TCACCCGGTAACTGATATCGCCACGTTTTTCAATCTTGTCGCCGCTGAGAAAAACACTGCTCGCCGCCAGTTCAGCAGCTCCGTTCTCTATAAAACCAAGGCCGGTGGTGAAATCGTAGTTCAGGGAATCACCGGTCATAACGCCATCGGCTGATTCAAGCCTGAAACCGCCGGAACAGAAAGCGGTCCCTTTTTCCTGGCTCCAGTCAGCAGATCCGGCCGTCAGACGCAGATCTCCCTGGGCAATCTGCACGTCTCCCTCGGCCCGGTACAAGCCACTCTCCTGATCGAGGACCATGCTGTCGGCAGACACGTTGACCGGCCCGGTTGATGGGGCGGCAAGGGCTGGCGCTGACAGCAGAATCAGCAGTGTTATCAGTAAACAGATGTGTCGCACGGGCGACCTTCCTCCTGTAAAATCAATTCACGGACCGCGGCCACCAGAAACAGAGAACCGGCCGTCAGAACGACACCATCCCTCCCGGCGGCCTGTCGAGCCTTCTGGTATGCATCAGCAACTGATGCAAACGTTTTTGCCGTGCTGCCTGACTGCGCAGCCGATGTTTGCAATTCGGCTGCCGGCACCGCCTCTTCGACGGGTGGCTCAACGCAATAGACCGCAGCAACATGCGGCAAGATTGGCGCAAGGATTTCATTGATGTTTTTATCAGCTTTCACGCCGACAATCCAGTGAACATTATTAATCCCCTGTTCGGCCAGATAGACCGCCAGAGCTTTAGCCCCGGCGCCGTTATGGGCACCGTCAAGTAAACAGGCCTTGTTGGCCATCCACTCGAGTCGGCCCGGCCAGAAGAGCTGTTCAATGCCGGCGCGCATTGCTGCCGTATTTATGTCGTAGCCAAACTGTTGCAGCATTTCGGCTGCTGCCAAAGACGTTGCCATGTTGCCAAACTGGTGATGACCCGGAATCCCGGGCCGCAAATCCGCAAGCTTCTCTTGCATGCCAATATAATCGAATGATTGCCGCCGGACAATCAGATCAAACCCATGGCCACAAGAGGCGAGAGTCGTACCAACCTGTTTTGCCGTATCTGAAAGAACTTTTTCAACCACGGGTTGCTGTCGTGCGCTGACCACCGGCACTCCAGCACGCATGATGCCGGCCTTCTCAAGAGCAATCTGTTCTATATTATCACCAAGGTACTGCTGGTGGTCCTGCGCCACGGGAGCAATAACACTCAGTATCGGCTCAACGGCATTGGTTGCATCGAGCCGGCCACCGAGGCCAACTTCAAGGATCGCAATATCAATGTTATGTTCAGCAAAGAAATGCAAAGCCAAAGCCGTTGTAAACTCGAAGAAAGTCAACGGGATCGATTCGGCATACGGCTGCATTGTCGCCACCAGTTCAGCAATCCTTGCTTCGGGAATTGCTGTTCCATCGATACGAATTCGTTCGGAAAAAGAGTGCAGGTGCGGTGAAGTATAAAGGCCGGTTCGATAACCGGACTGGGTCAGGATGGCCGCCAGAGCCGAGGCCGTCGATCCTTTACCGTTGGTCCCGGCAATCAGGATTGATTTAAAGCTGTTTTCGGGATGGCCAAGACGGGACAAAAAAGTTCGGATGTTCTCCAGCCCGAGCTTGATGCCAAATTTCTGCAGCCCGTAGAGATAATCCAGACTTTCCTGATAGGTCATGAATCAGTTTTTCGTGAAAATTTTCAGAGTCTGTGCCAGCTTGGCCTTCATCTCCTGGCGCCGGACAATCATATCAACCATCCCATGTTCAAGGAGGTATTCCGAACGTTGGAAGCCATCCGGCAGCTTCTGGCGAATGGTCTGCTCGATAACTCGCGGACCGGCAAAGCCGATCAGGGCGCGCGGTTCAGCAATATTGAGATCACCAAGCATGGCGAAACTGGCGGTAACACCTCCGGTGGTCGGATCAGTCAGAACCGAAATAAACGGGATACCGGCATTCTTCAGTTTGGCCAGAGCCGCACTGGTTTTGGCCATCTGCATCAGAGACAGGATACTCTCCTGCATCCGGGCACCACCGGAAGAAGAGAAAACCAGAACCGGGGCTTTCAGTTCCAGACCGCGTTCAATAACCCGGGTAATTTTTTCGCCAACAGCCGACCCCATACTGCCGCCCATAAAAGCAAAATCAAAAACGGCGACAACAACCTTCAAACCTTCGATGTCACCTTCGCCGCACTTAACAGCGTCGCCACCGCCATGCTTACTGACGGCTGCCTTGATCCGATCCTTGTAGGTTTTCGAATCCTTGAAATTCAGAAAATCGACCGGCATCATCTCGGCATCCATTTCGCTGAAAGTGCCGGCATCAAGAACGAGATCAATCCGCTCCTGGGCGCTGACCCGGAAGTGGTAATCGCACTTCGGGCACACATTCAAATTACGCTCGATCTCCTTGCTGTAAATTATCTCCTCACAGTTTTTACACTTGGTCCAGAGACCTTCCGGCATATGGACTTTTTTATTCGCAACAGGAGTAATTGGCGCTTTTGATTTTTTGAACCAGGGCATATTTTTACCTCGTAAGTATTAAACCAGTTATTATATTTGAAACTCTTCACCGCCATCCAGAACCTGCAGGCGGTCATCGCCTAGCGCAGCAAGCTCATCTTGGAGCTCTTCCAGGAACTGTGGCTTCATATGAAAAACCTTGATCGGGATATCACGATCACCGAACTTTTTCAATTCTTCTTTCATCATCGCCGGAGTCAGGTGGCCGCTGATTTTCGCCAGATGTTCCATCCGGTTCGGGAAAGATGCCTCAATAAAGGCTATTTTCAGATCTTCCGTATCGCGGGCCATCTGCCAGAGATCATCGGTTGTCGTTGTGTCAGCAGAGTAAAACATTGAACCGCTGTTCGAGCGGACACAATAACCAACCGTGTAGACGGTGTGATTTGTCCGGGTCCAGCGCAGCTGATAACCGTTCACTTGACCAGAACCGCTTTCATCAAGAGGGATCAGCTTGATTGTCGGTTCTCCCTTGCCCGGCAACTTGGTGAAATCAGGCCAGACAAGATCATTAAAAAGATGATCATGCACAGCCTCAAGAACCTGTTCCGGAGCCCGGATACGCATTGACTCAGGCCGGCCAAAAATATTATCGGCCAGAAATGCCAGGTCAACAATATGATCCATGTGGGCATGGGTCAGAACAATATCTTCCAGAGCAAGCTGCTCCGTCTGCGACAGGGCACTCGAAACGGTCCCTGCGTCGAGAAGCAATTTGTCATCTATTAACAGGCTGCTGGTAAAACGACCCGGAATACGTGAGCCGAAACAACCCAGTACACGAATCTTCATCTTCAACCGGCTGGCAAGACCACTCAGGCGACCTTGCGCATGCCCTCCTTGAGAGAAGAGATAAACTCTTTGACCCGCGGCAACAGCTCTGCACTCTTGCCATGCGCTTCAATAATTTTCACCAGGGCAGAACCAACGACGACCGCATCGGCAAATGCACCAACGGCAGCCGCGTCCTCACTGGTCGATATGCCGAAGCCAACGGCAACCGGCACCCGGCTCTTTTCCTGAACCTTGCCAACAGCTTCGGCTATAGCTTCGGCATCAATTTTTTGACTACCGGTCACTCCGGTCATCGAGACATAATAAAGGTAACCTTCGGCCACACCGGCCAGTTGCGCCATCCGCTCATCCGGTGTCGTCGGGGCCAGCAGGGTAATAAAATCGACGCCCCTGGCCTTCAAGTCACCATGAATTTCATCCGACTCTTCCGGGGGCAAATCGACCAGCAACAGACCATCGACGCCGGCGGCTTCTGCATCAGCGGCGAACCTGCTGGGGCCATAACGGAAAATCGGATTATAGTAACCCATAAGGACGATCGGCACGTTGCTTGTCTGGCGCACCGTCCGAACAATATCGAGAACGTCGGCAACTGTCATGCCGGATTCAAGCGCCCGTTCAGAGGCCGCCTGAATCGTCGGACCATCAGCCATTGGATCAGAGAAGGGAACTCCGAGCTCGATAATATCAGCACCCGCCTCAATATATTCCCGATGAATTTCCGCCACGATGGAGGGATTCTGCAAGTTAATGATGTCTAAACTGATGTCTGCTGGCACCCCTTTGGCATGAATTAAGGCTCCCATCGACCCATCTAACAGGAACGGCC
>JBFFPW010000188.1:0-4191 GCA_041573815.1 Desulfuromonadales bacterium | reverse complement strand
CCGCCACAGCCCTGGCAGCTCTCGGGATGGCGGTGGCGATGGCAAGTGTCATCTGTACGATGGGTCTGCTTATTGGTCTCGGTTTTGATGTTCACATCATGAGCTCAATGATCGCTATCTTTCTGATGCCGATCGCCGTGGCTGACTCGGTGCATATCCTCAGCGAGTTCTATGACAGTTACCACCGCTTCAATGACAAGGCGAAAACCATTCGTTATGTTGTCGGTCACCTGTTCCGGCCGATGCTCTACACCAGTCTGACGACCATGGCCGGGTTTGCTTCTCTGGCGACAACACCGATTCCCCCGGTTCAGGTCTTCGGCCTGCACGTCGCTTTCGGGGTCGCTGTCGCCTGGTTGTTGAGCATGACCCTGATACCGGCCTATATCATGCTGGCGGTTCCGCAATCACAATTGGCATCGCTGGCGGCTCCGGAACAGCGAGAGGCGGTCTCCTCGGGATTGTTGAACCGGGTTCTTGAGAATCTTGGGCGCTTCAGCTATCTGCGCTGGCGGTTGATTGTTGTCATGGCCCTCGTCATTCTGGCGGTTTCGATTTTCGGCATCAGCCGGATTCAGGTCAATGACAACCCGGTTAAGTGGTTTGCTGAAAGCCATGACATCCGGGTGGCCGACAAGGTTCTGAACAGTCACTTTGGCGGAACATATACGGCGTACCTGACCCTTGAGGCAGTCAAGCCAGGACTTTGCAACTGTGTTGAAAAAGCGGTCATCATGAGTGTCGAGGCTGAAGCACGGTTTGCCGATGTCTATCCGGAGGCGACAGCTGAATTTCTGACGGCAATAGAAAGCCTGAAGAACCTTTATGGCAACGTTACCACCAGCGATGCCAGGGAAGCGTTTGTCGAACTGGTGACAATGGCCGAAGAGATTGATGCAAAGGCTTCCGGGCCATGGAACCGGTTGGCTGATGAAATAAATTATCTTGACCCGGTCGGGCTTGATTTTGCCAAACTGAGAGAGGTGGTTGATCAGATCGGCGACGTTCCGGCGACCTACAAAAAACAGTTTCTGACAAACATCAAAGGGCTTCAGCATCTTAAAGGCGAGGCTCTGATCGAAGCGGGTCTGGTCGTGACCGATGAATTTGCGCAGCTCTCCTTTCGGGAATTTGTCTACGAAATGGAGGCCGAGCTGACGGCACCACTGTTTAAACAGCCAGAGATGCTCAGCTATCTTGAAAAGCTGCAACAGTATATGCAGGAAGGCGGGCTGGTCGGCAAAACGTCATCGGCGGTGGATGCCCTGAAAAAAGCTGCGTTTGAGTTGAGCTATGTGACGCCACCGGCCGATGCCTCGGAACGGGAGTTGGCCAATTTTGCCAAACGAAACGAGACCTTCTTCTCGGTTCCTGATACGGCCGCTGCCGTTGGTCAGGTTTTTGTCCAGCTGGAGGGGATGAAGAAAAAAGACAGCCTGTTTCATCTGGTCACGCGGAATTATCAGGAGGTGAATATCTGGTTCCAGTTGACCAGCGGTGACAACAAGGATATGGAAACGGTCGTCAGGGAAGTCGAGCACTTCATGAAAGTGAACCCGCCTCCGGTGCAGGTTCGAGGCGAATGGGCCGGCCTGACCTATCTGAATGTTGTCTGGCAGGATAAAATGGTCAAGGGCATGATCGGATCGTTGCTGAGTAGTTTTGTTGTTGTCATGCTGATGATGATGTTGCTCTTCCGATCGCCGCTGTACGGTTTGCTGGCTATGGTCCCACTGACGATTACCATAACCATGATCTACGGCATCATCGGCCTGGTCGGCAAAGACTATGATATGCCGGTCGCTGTCCTTTCGGCTCTGACTCTTGGCCTGAGCGTTGATTTCGCTATTCATTTTCTGCAACGGGCTCGTGATCTGCAGGCCGAATATGGCAGCTGGAAAAAGGCAGTTGGCCAGATGTTCAAGGAGCCAGCCATGGCCATCAGTCGCAATGCCATTGTCATTTCTATCGGTTTTACGCCATTGTTGATTGCGCCGTTGGTGCCTTATCAGACGGTTGGTTTCTTTCTGGCGACAATCATGGCGGTCTCCTGGCTGTCAACGCTCTTTATTCTGCCGGCCTTATTAACCCCTTTGCAGCAGTGGGCGTTTGGGGAAAAAGAGGCAGAAGAGAACCTGCAAAAGGAAGAGGAGTCATCATGAAAAACCTGATTGCTGTTTTAACGATAGTTATTTTACTTTTTCTAACCGGCAGCATCGCCGTGGCAGCAGGCTTGAATGCTGAAGAGATCGTTTCAAGAGCCAACCAGGCTTCGTACTATCCGGGCAAGGATGGACGGGCCGAGGTCAAAATGACAATCAGCGACAAGAGTGGCTCGAGTCGCAGTCGCCAATTCACCATTTTGCGTTTGAACCTGGCGGATGAAAACCAGAAGTTCTATGTTTATTTCAAGGAACCAGCCGACGTGAACCAAATGGCTTTTCTGGTTTGGAAAAATGTTGGCGGGTCCGATGACAGGTGGCTCTGGCTGCCGGCGCTCAACTTGAAAAAGCGGATCGCCCCGGGCGATAAACGCACAAGCTTTGTCGGCTCGGATTTTTACTATGAAGATGTTTCCGGCCGGGGACTTCATGAAGACAACCATCAGCTGCTGGAAGAGACGGCTGAGTCATATGTTATCAAGTCGGTCCCTAAAAAACCGGAAGAGGTTGAATTTTCCTGGTTCAAGGTGGTGATCGACAAGAAAACATTTTTGCCGAAAAAGGCAGAGTATTATGATCGCAACAATGAGTTATACCGAGAGGTTGAAGCGATGGAAGTCAAAACGATCCAGGGTTATCCGACGGTGACCGTTGCCGAAGCGCGGGATTTGAAATCAGGCAGCACTACTCGTAATGAATTCAGTGCCGTCACCTTTGATATTGGGCTGAAAGAGCGGATTTTTACCGAGCGTTTTTTGCGGCGGCCGCCAAGAGAAATTAAGTAATCGGAATTGCGAATGAAAGAGGGCCACTTGAGATACCTGCTGTTGCCGTTGTTGGTCTTTGTCCTGGTTTGTCCTGCGCAGGCGATCGAGATTCCAGCAATTGCTGCGACCTTGAACGGTTTTGTCGAGGGTCGTTATGGACAACGATTGCAGGACGACCCCTTTCAACGGGATGATAGCCTGGCAGAAACTCGGCTGCAGCTCGGATTGAACCGGATGGGTGAGTTGACGACCCTGCAAGTGCGCGCCGATTTTTATTACGATGATCTGGTGGATCAGGATGATGTTGAATTGGAAGAGGGGCGCGGCTGGGTTGATTTGCGCGAAGCGAACCTGCTGTTCTCACCCCACGATATTGCCGATGTCAAACTCGGACGACAGATCCTGACCTGGGGAACCGGTGATTTGTTGTTTATCAATGATCTGTTTCCCAAGGATTGGCAGTCGTTCTTTATCGGTCGGGATGAAGAATACCTCAAGGCTCCTTCTGATGCTGTGTTGTTCAGCTTTTTTCCTGAGACCGTTAATGTCGACTTTGTCTACATTCCGCGCTTTGATTCAGATCGTTACATCCGTGGAGAAAGACTCTCCTACTGGAATCCAATGTTCGGTCGTATTGCCGGGCGCGATGCCATTATCACGACAGACATACCGGACGACGCTGGGCAAGACGATGAATTTGCCCTGCGGCTGTCGAAAAACATCACCGGTTATGAGCTTGCTTTGTATGGTTATAGCGGTTTCTGGAAGAGTCCGGTCGGATATAACCTGGCGGCCGGTAAGGCGATCTTTCCGAAGTTAAGCGTAGCGGGAGCAAGCCTGCGCGGCAACCTCGGTCCCGGTATCAGTCATCTGGAGCTCGGCTATTATGATTCCCGCCAGGATCGAGATGGAAATGATCCGTTGGTTCCAAACAGTGAACTGCGGTTCCTGATCGGCTATGAGCAGGAAGTCGTGCGCAATGTCATGCTGGCCGGTCAGTATTATCTGGAAGCGCTGCAGGATTACGAGCGCTACGAATCAACAGCACCAGCCGATCAGGCAAGAGATGAATATCGCCATTTGTTGACCCTGCGTCTGACCTGGATGTTGCTGAACCAAAATCTGACCCTGTCGTTGTTCGGTTACTATTCACCTTCAGATGAAGATATGTACCTGCGTCCTGCCGTTTCTTACAAGCTGACCGATGCCTGGTTGGTGACCGCCGGGGGTAATATTTTTGCTGGAGAAGAGGACTCTACATT
>JBFFPW010000187.1:0-4194 GCA_041573815.1 Desulfuromonadales bacterium | reverse complement strand
TGACAACCGTTGAGCTCTCTTTGTTGCAGGAGGACGTCGACAGGGGCCTGGCAATCCTTGATGATGTCCTGCGGCGACCCCGTTTTGATGCCGAACATCTGGAACTGCTGCGCAAGCAGACTCTCGAAGGGATTCGTCGTCGCGATGACAACCCGGGTTCCGTCGCCAGCCGGGCTTTGAACAAGGCGATCTACGCTGACCATCCCTTCGGTCGGGCGGCGACGGTCGATTCTGTTTCCGCCATCAGTCGCGATGACCTGCTGAACTTCCACCAGCGGCATTTTGTGCCGGATAACCTCTGGTTGGCGATCAGCGGTGATTTTGACCGCCATAAAATGCTGAAAGAATTGCAGCAACTGTTTGCTGATTGGCCGGCAAGCGGTTATACGAAGCAGCCGCTGCCAGCTCTGCGGCAAAGCAGTGAGTCGGCGGTCTGGCTGGCCGAGAAAGATATCCCGCAAACGACGATTCGCATGGGTCATATCGGTGTCAGCAAGGACAATCCCGATCTCCACGCCATTCGGGTCATGAATTTTATCCTTGGCGGCGGCGGTTTCAATTCACGGCTGATGCGTGAGATCCGTTCGAATCGCGGGCTGGCCTATTCGACCTATTCCTACTTCATGCTCGGCCGCAAGCTTCCGGGTGCTTTTATCGCCGGTAGTGAGACCAAGTGTGCCAGCACCATGGAAGTGGTTGAGCTGATGCTGGCAGAGATGGCGCGGATCCGCACCGAACCGGTCAGCGAAGAGGAGCTGGCGTTGGCGAAAGAGAGCCGCATTAACTCTTTTGTTTTTGCCTTTACCAACAGCCATCAAATTCTGACCCAGCAAGTGCGGCTCGATTATTTTGACTATCCCGATGACTATCTGCAATCGTACCGTGACCGGATCGCCGCGTTGACCCGCGACGATATTCTGCGCGTGGCAAAAAAATATCTACAACCTGATAAACTGGCAATAGTATTGGTCGGCCGATCGGCTGACTTTGATGGTGCATTGGAGTCCCTCGGATTACCGGTAAAACAGATACCGATGCAGACTTTTGAAAATGGCAAGAAGGAGTAAGTGATGGGGGGAGGTTGGCAGGAGACAGTTGAAAAGGCCCGTGACTATTTCGGCGGGACCCTCTGGGCAGCGGATTTGTCGACGCTGCCATTCCTAAAGCGGTGTTGTGTCTGGGTGTTACAGGTTGCTGCCGTCGTTGCTCGTGGTTTCGGCCGGGACCATTGTATGCTGCGGGCTTCGGCACTGACTTACGCGACGATGCTGGCCATTGTTCCCTTGCTCGCTTTTGCCTTTGCTATTCTCAAGGGCCTGGGCGTTCAGAACAAGCTTGAGCCGATTATTATCGAAAACCTTGCCGTTGGCTCCGAGGCGGTTGTTGTTCAGATTTTTCAGTATATTAATAACACCAATGTCGCCCGGCTCGGAACGGTTGGCCTGATTCTTCTGCTGATGACGGTGCTGGCGCTGTTGTCAAATATTGAAAAAACATTCAATCATATCTGGCATGTCGGCGAAACCCGTTCGATCATGCGGCGGTTTTCCGATTATTTCTCTGTTCTTGCTTTCGGGCCATTGCTGATTGTCACCGCCATTTCCATGACCGCCACCCTGGAAACCATGTCGATTGTCCAGGGGCTGCGTGGTACTGAAGTTGTCGGTGACCTGATCACACTTTCCTTCAAAACACTCCCCTATATTGCCATGTGGGTCGCATTTACCTTCCTGATGCTGTTCATGCCGAATATCCGCGTGCGATTGCCGGCAGCATTGATCGGCGGTATTTTCGGTGGTACCTGCTGGCAGCTCACCCAGCTTGCCTATGTCGACTTTCAGGTCGGTGTTGCCCGATACAACGCTATATATGGCACCATGGCTGCCTTGCCGATATTCATGGTCTGGATGTATCTCTCCTGGCTGATCGTGCTGCTGGCCGTTGAAGTAACCTATGCCGCGCAGAACCTTGATCATATCGGCCTTGAAATTCGCGGTAAGAGAGCTTGCCTGCATCAGGGTGACTTCGGTGCCCTGGCTGTATTGTTGGCTACTGTGCGGATCTTCTGTAGGGGGGAGAGTGCCATTAATCGCTATCAGATTGCCGATCGTCTTGATCTGGCAGAATCTCAGGTGCGGGAGTTTATCGACCATCTTATGGCGAAAAATTTGCTGGTGCGGGTTGAGCTGGATGATGGTGAGTTCGGGTACAACCCGGCGCGTTCACCTGACCAGATGCGGGTCGCTGATGTTCTGAAAGAGCTGCGCGGTACACTGCCTGTCGGTCATGATGCCGAAGGTCAAATCGATTGGAAGCTGGTTGGTGGGCTGGCCGAAACACTGGCGCAGGCCGAGGCCTCTGAGTTGCAACAGTTGACCCTTCAAGAGCTGGCTAAAAAAACAGCTTGTTGAATGCATCAATCGGAATAGGTTTCAAGGCGGAACTTCCCGTTTTCCCAGACAGCGTAGGAGAAATCGGTGATCCAGTCGCCAAGGGCGACCAGGGTGCCGTTTTCGGTCTCTTCAAAAAGCGAATTGTGGAAGTGGCCGGTGATGACTGCCATATATCCATCTTCGAAGAACGGGCGGGCATGGGCCAGAAGTTTTTCCCGCGGAGCAGATCGGGCTTCTTTGCCGACGCGCTGTTCGGCGCTTTTGTTTGAACCCCACTCGGATATGTTCCAGATCATCTGTGCACTGAGAACCTTCGAAAGTAGACGGGTAAAGCCGCTGCGGAGCAGACTGCGCAGCTTGTGATAGCCGACATCGTCCGGATCAGTCATGTCACCGTGGGCCAGAAAAACCCTGTTGCCGTCGATCGTGACTTCGCCGCCGTCAGGCATGACCCGGCAGCCCATGACCTGTTCAAAAAAGGGTGCGAGATAAAAATCATGGTTGCCTTCGATAAAAACAATTTCGGTGCCTGATTCCTGAAGTTTTCTGAGGGTTTGCAGCATGGGTTGGTACGGGGGGAAATTGGCAAAACGGTGGCCGAGCCAGAACTGGAAAATGTCACCAAGCAGGTAGAGTGTCCGGGTTTGACCGGTCTGACTGTCAAGAAACTCAAGCAGTTTGCGGTAATTTTCGTCCTGCGGGTTACGCAGGTGGGCATCAGCTATAAACAGGTCGCGCATGCGAGCAACTATAGTGGAGCCGTTGTTCACAAGTCAAGCACGGAAGGTTTTGAAATTGCAGGAAAACGAACAGACTCTGGATACTGAACCGGTTGCGGAAGTTCCCGATATTCCGACCCGGCTACGGCAGGGATTCAAGTCAGGAATCGAGACCGCCTTTAAGCTGATCATCTGGGTTTTGCCGCTCTATATTGTCGTTGATCTTTTAAAGGGATCGCCTCTGCTGGTGACGATTGGTGAATTCTTTGCGCCGGTGATGGCCGTTTTCGGTTTGCCGGGTGAAGTCGCATTTGCTTTTGTCGCCGCCTTCCTGGTGAATCTCTATGCGGCGATCGCCATCATGGCTCCGCTCGATCTGACGCCGTGGCAGGTGACTCAGTGCGGTTTGATGATGGGCATTGCCCATAATCTGTTGCTTGAAGGGGCCATTCTGGGGAGCACCGGCGTTCGCAGTTGGGTCATCACCCTCTGTCGTCTCGCTATCGCCGTTTTTGCTGGCTTGTTGTTGCAGGTTCTTCATCTGTTGGGGGTCGGCTGATGGATGCCTTACTGAGTGCTGCCTGGGGCGCATTGACCCTTGGTTTTAATCTTTTTTTGATTATTGTGCCGGTCGTTGTCATTTTCGAGGTGTTACGGCATATGCCGGTTTTTCGAAAAGCTGGTAATACGGTAGAACCGATGATGCGTGGTATGGGCTTGACCCGTGACGCAGCGGTCCCTTTATTTACGGGGATTTTCCTGGGTATCGCTTATGGTGCCGGTATTATTATCAAGGTCAGTCGTGAGAAGAAGCTGCCGAAGCGGGAACTGTTTCTCATTGGACTGTTTATTGCCACTTGCCATGCTGTGGTTGAGGATATCCTGATCTTTGTCGCCATCGGCGGCAATGGCTGGGTCATGTTGGGACTGAGAGTGCTGCTGGCCGTTGTCATCACGGCGCTGCTGGCCAGGTTATGGAAAAAGAAAGAGGCAGGGCAAGGTGTCTGACACATTGGCGATTATCTGCTAAAGGAGATGTAAATGAAACCAACACTGACAGCCGGTATTGAGTTTACCCACAG
>JBFFPW010000186.1:0-4207 GCA_041573815.1 Desulfuromonadales bacterium | reverse complement strand
GATCGGTCACCACCTGTTCATCCTGCAGAAGATCGAGCAACTGACCAGTGAGATCGACCGGCTGCGGCAGGATGTCGATTACAAGGACCCAAGCATCTCCTCTTACCGGCTCGGCAACATCATCGGCAACTCTGAAGAAGCGATCGACGTTGTCGATTTTATCACCAGAACCACGCCCCCAATTTTCAATCGGATTGCCGCCTGGCACGGGCGCAAATTAAATGAAGCGACCCTTGGTCTCCCGTCTATTCTCATGACCGGCGAAACCGGCAGCGGCAAAGAGTTTGTCTTTAATAATATTTTTTCACGCCTCAATGAAATGTACCAGAGCCGATTCGACACGAAAGATCAACTCCCCCTGCAAAAAACCAACATTGCTGCCTACAGTGGTGAGTTGACCTACTCTGAACTGTTTGGTCATAAACGCGGCGCCTTTACCGGGGCGCATAATGATCGCAAGGGCATCCTTGAAGAGGCACACGGCGGCGTCGTTTTCCTCGATGAGATCGGAGATGCCGATCCAAAAACCCAGGTGCAGCTCCTCCGCTTTCTCGATAACGGCGGCTTCGTCCGCCTCGGCGAAAACATCACCCGCTACGCTCGCGTACTGCTGGTTGCCGCCACCAACAAGGATTTGTCGCAACTGATCAGTCAAGGGCTTTTCCGCGAAGATCTTTACCACCGCCTTTCGGAACTCGCCCTGACGATTCCGTCACTGAATCAACGCCGCGAAGACATTCCCGACCTGGCGACCCACTTTCTGGGCCGGCTTTACCAGATTTATCGTTCACCGGAAGACCCGGAAGACGCGGTGCCGGTCATTGATGAAAAAGCGGCGGCCGTTCTGGCTCAACATCGTTTCAGCGGCAATATCCGCGAATTGCGCAGCATCCTTCTCAGGGCACTTTTCCTGCGGGGTGGACCGATCATTACGAAACAAAACATTGAAGAAGCAATTGGCGCCAGACCCACCCCGAAAATGCAAAGCACCAGTCCGGTCGAGAGCTTGACGGAGGAGATGGCAAAAACAATTTTCGGGTCGATTTTAAATGGTGAAAAGAATTTCTGGGAGGGGCTTTACCAGCCTTACTCGGAAAACCGGATCAGCCGGGAGATGGTCAAAAAGGTGGTTGATATGGCTCGTGGTGAAGGAGCCGGCAGTATGCCTAAGATTGCCCGGCTTCTCAACGCCTGCGATCCGCATTCTGAAGAGGCAGAAGAGAAAAAACTTTTTTATAAATTTAAAAACTTTCTCTATAAAACGATACACATCAGCTAAAACTATCGACAAACTGTTGCAGGAACTGCTCTATCAACTCTTGGTCTGACGGCCGATACGGGCCGACAACGACCGTCCGGATTTGTTTTGGATCAAGACAGGCCCGAACCGTTGCCGCAAGGTCGTCGGCAGTAATCAAATCGAGCGCTTGACGATCAGCTTCGATATCCCTGACAAAACCAACCAGTTCTCCCCAGCCATAGCGGGTCACCATTTCATCCGGATGGTCATTGCTGAAATCGAGATCATAATGATAATTGCGCACCACCCGGTTGAGTTCATCTTCCGGAAAGGGCTTATGGTAAATATCAGCAATAATGGCACAGACTTCCCGTATCGCCGGCTCAAGATTATCCGGAATCACCATAAAATCGATCAATAGCGCACCCGTTTCAGCCAGCATCGACAGATTCGCTTCGACATTATAGGTCAGCCCAAGAGTTTCACGCAGTCGCAGCATCAGGCGCGAGGTGACTCCACCGGAGAGGATTCGCCGGAGAATCCGCAGCCGTAGCGCATGTTCACTCTCCCGTCCCGGCAGTGGAAGTGCCAACTGCACGGTCAACTGCGAAGCAGAATCAGTGACCCAGGTTGAGCGCGGTGACTCCTGAAGCGTCCCAACAACCTCCGCCTCCGGGCTTTGCTGACCGGTCCATGAACTGAAATTCTTTTCAGCCGCGGCGAACACTTCTTCCGGTACAACCCTGCCAGCAACAGCAATGACCGTATTCGTCGGGGTGTAATATTGTCGATGATGGTCGCGCAACATCTGTTCATCGATCCTGGCTAGAGTCTCCAGCGAACCGATGGTCGACCGGGCCAGAGCTGTATCCGGCCAGAGGAGTCGAGCCATCAGCGAATCAGGGTTAATCTCCACCCCCTGCTCGTTAAAATCCTCCTGCGCTTCTTCAGTGATGATTGATCGCTCGACTTCGAGATCATTGAGCAGTGGTCGTTGCAACATCGAAGCGAACAGCGCCAGACCCTCTGCCATTCTTTCAGGATGCAAGCGGCTGAAATAACAGGTCGATTCGGCATCGGTTGCCGCATTGACACTACCGCCGAGCGCCTCAAAGGCTTTTTCCAGGTCAAGGCTGCTGGCATACTCGGCCGTCCCCCGAAACAGCATATGTTCGAGAAAATGCGAGATGCCAGAGGTTTCAGCCGACTCATGGCGGCTACCGACACCGACATAACAGGAAACATCACAGGCATGCAGATGCGGCTGCGGGATGCAGACCACCCGCAGGCCATTGGCTAATGTTTTTTGAAAATAACGACTCATATCTATATTTTACCCTAAACGCACAGACCGCCCGAAGGCGGTCTTGAAAAAACTAATTCGCATATCAAGTTGATGAAATGATGCCATGCACAAGGCGCCCGAAGAACGATGAGCGAGTCGTAGGGAGCCCCTACGGCGCAGCGAAGAGTTCGAGGGGAACGGTGTTATTTCATCAACTTGGCGGCTTCTTTGGCGTGATAAGTGATGATCAGGTCCGCCCCTGCTCGCTTCATACCCAGCAAGGTCTCCATCATCACCCGATCGCCATCGATCCAGCCTTTATCGGCTGCGGCCTTAACCATCGAATATTCGCCGGAGACATTGTAGGCGACCAGCGGCAGGTCGAAACGATCTTTCAGGTCCCGCAGGATATCAAGGTAAGCCAGCGCCGGTTTGACCATCAGAAAGTCGGCGCACTCCTGAACATCAAGAGCTGCTTCTCGGAACGCCTCGATCCGATTGGACGGATCCATCTGGTAGCTACGACGGTCGCCGAATTGTGGTGTCGAATCGGCCGCATCACGGAACGGTCCGTAGTAAGCGCTGGCGTATTTGACGGCGTAGCTCATCACCGGAATATGGCTGAAATCGTTGGCGTCAAGGATTTCACGGATCGCCGCGACCCGACCGTCCATCATGTCGGACGGGGCAACAATGTCGGCCCCGGCTTTGGCATGCGAAAGCGCTTCGGCTGCCAGCAGCTGCAGGGTCTCGTCATTGGCAACATCATTATCTTTAATAACGCCGCAATGGCCGTGATCGGTATATTCGCACATGCAGACATCGGTGATAACCGTCAACTCCGGCACGTCCTTCTTGATCGCCCGGATCGTCTCCTGGATGATACCACTGTCGCTGTAAGCATCCTGACCAACGGCGTCCTTGAATTCAGGGATACCGAAAAGGATCACCGCCGGGATACCGAGCTCGAAAACTTCTTTCGCTTCGGCGACAATATTTTCGATCGACTGCTGGTAAATTCCCGGCATCGACACGATCTCTTTTTTTATATTTTCTCCGAAGGCACTGAACATCGGATAGATCAGATCATCGACCCGCAGGTGAGTCTCGCGGACCATGCGTCGAAAGTTTTCATTGCGCCGCATTCGGCGGCCACGATATTCCGGAAAAAACATATTTACACTCCTCGATAAAATATCTGTTGCTTATTGATTTCTGTAATAGTTGACCATGGCTGCCAGCATCGCGTCAAGCGTCGATTCTTCTGGTTCAACAACGACATTGAGTCCTGCTTCGCGCGCCGTTTTACTGGTCAATGGACCAATTGAGGCTGCTGGAATCTGCCGAACTATCTCGAGCTCTTCGGCATCGAGCAAGGCAACCAGGTTATGAACCGTCGATGAGGCACTGAAGGCCATCAGGTCAAGGCCTGCTTCGAGAGCTGCGTGCAGGGCTTCAGCTGCAGCTTCGGGGACAACACTTTCTTCGATCTCATAGGAGAGCTGGATCAGTGGGACGTGCTCTGTCACCACGCCGCCGACGTCACCGATTACAGGAGCCCGGACTTCGACGTCCTGGGCGCTCTCGAAAACAACACCAAGAACCTATCGGCGGTCCTCGACGCCCTGTCGGGCCGCGGCTGCCGGCGCGTCGTCCTGACCGGAAGCGTGTTCGAGGGAGGG
>JBFFPW010000185.1:0-4209 GCA_041573815.1 Desulfuromonadales bacterium | reverse complement strand
TGAACCAGGAAGATGTTCTAGCGGTTATTCTTAACGACGAAAATCGTTATACCTACAACCATAGAAGTTTGATCTACTACACGCCGATTCACGACAATTCCGGTATCGTCATCGGTGTTATTGGTCTGCAAGCCAACCTGTCGAACCTCTATTCCTTCATCTATCAATTCATTGCCTCAACCTTAGTCGTCTTCCTGCTACTCCTTCTGATAGCCTATCTGCTTGCCGCCCGCCTGCAGAAAATCATCTCCCGACCGATCAGCGATCTGGCAAAAACCATCGAAGCCATCTCGGCAGATAGTGATTTTTCGTCCCGGGCTGAGCCGGGGAGTGGTGATGAGATTGGCGATTTGATTCAGGGATTCAATAACATGCTCGGGCAACTTGAAGAACGTGACGAGCAGTTGCAGGAATATCAACATAATCTTGAATCCCTGGTGATGCAGCGCACTCGCGAACTGCAAAACAGTAATATTGATCTGCAACAGGCCATCAGGGAGTTGAAACAGGCAAAAATGGCGGCCGAACAGGCAAGCCTGGCAAAGTCACAGTTCCTGGCGAAAATGAGCCATGAAATCCGCACACCAATGATTGGCATCCTCGGGATGGCCGAACAACTCACCAATTCCTCACTTCCGGACAATGATCAGCGCCTGGCCATGACGGTCCACAGATCGGGAGAGACCCTGCTCAGCATACTTGATGACGTTCTCGATTTTTCAAAGATTGAGGCCGGAAAGCTGGAGCTGGAGCAAATACCGTTTTCCATGCAGAATCTTTGCGAAGATGTCATTGCTATCTTTGCTGAACAAGCCACAGAGAAAAAGCTGCGTCTTTTTTGCCATATTGACGATGAATGCGGTGGTCAGTTCCTCGGCGATCCGATTCGGATCAAGCAGATTCTTCTCAACCTTGTCAGCAATGCCGTCAAGTTCACCCTCAAAGGGGAAGTCGTACTGACAGCAAGCTGCTCTGGAGAAGGCCCGGAAAAATCGGTTTGGCTGGCAGTGACCGACACCGGAATCGGCATTGCAGAATCAGCCCAGGAGGAAATATTCAACTCTTTCTCACAGGCCGACAATTCAATGACCCGCAAGTTTGGGGGTTCGGGCCTGGGGCTATCGATTGTCCGCCAACTGACCCATCTCATGGGCGGGAGTTGCGGACTGCAAAGCAAACCTGAAAAAGGCTCAACATTCTGGATCGTACTTGATCTGCCAGGGATTGAGCAGTGCCGGGTCAAGAGTGTGGACACTCACCCGGTCTTAAATAAAGAGGCTGACCAACGCGAAACGATGCTCAGCCGTACCAGCATTCTGTTGGTTGAAGACAACCCGACCACCCAGCAACTACTGACGCTTATCCTTGGCAAAGTAGGGTGCCAACTGAAAATTTCACCAAATGGTGCACGTGCTATTGAAATCCTGCAGGAATCTTCTTATGACCTGATTTTCATGGATTGTGAAATGCCCGACATGGATGGTTTTGAAGCAACCCGAATTTTAAGAGAGAGAAATTGCGATACGCCGATCATTGCCCTGACTGCCCACGTCGGGAAAACAGATATGGCCCGATGTGCTGAATCCGGAATGAACGATTGCCTGAGCAAGCCCTTTCGTCAGCAACAATTGCTGGACATGATCTGGAAATGGGTGCCGAAGCAAACAGATACCGCCCATGTGGAATAAAGATAAAATTATCATATTCACCAGTCTCTGGCTGGTGATCGCGACCCTGACGATATTTGCTTTTGCCGGGATCATCAGTCCGCGCCTTGCCTCAAGCAGCAATGAGAAGATCAACCTTTTAAATCCTGCCACCAGTCAGGTCGACCAGCCATTGCAGCTCTCATTAAAGTCGGAGGATTTCAGTACCGACCTGCACGCTTCCTTAAGCCTGGACCGTGGCAACCGGCATGCGATCATCGGCACACTTGACCTGCCGGGCAACCTCGAAAATCTAGTTATCGACAAAAAACGGCAACTGGCATTTTTGGCCAACAGTTTTTCCGGGGTGCAAATTGCCGACATCAGTGACCCGACGAAGATCAAACTCATCGGCATCATTGCAACGTCTGGCCATGCATGGGATATCAAGTTTCGTGACAACCTTCTCTTCATTGCCGCCGCCAGAGGCGGCTTGCAAATTGTCGATATCAGCAGACCTGAAAATCCGGTAAAGCTATCAGAACTTATATTACCTGCCACCCCTTTGTTGAAAATAGCGCTCCATAAAAAAACGCTCTACGCCAGCAGCGGAAAAAAAGGTTTGCAAGTCATTGATGTCTCCGAGCTTAAAGCGCCACGACTTGCGAACACATTAAATACCGAGAATGGCGCCTGGGGCGTTACTGTGATCAATGATTATCTGTACGTTTCCAGCGATAAGTTTCAGCTGACAACATACAGTCTCACCAAGCCTCTTCAGCCAGAGTACAAACACCGGCTCATCATGCCGGGCAGAATCTGGGAGATGGCTCACTTTGATCAATATCTTTATGCGCCAACCAGGGAAGAAGGCCTGGTTGTTCTCGACATTTCTACTCCCGGGAGTCCGAAAAGAATTAAACCGCAACCGCAAATGGACAGTGTTGAAACAATATCAATTGATGGTACTTTGGCAGTTCTGACCAACCGCATGCACGACCTCTACACCTATGATCTCAGCAATCCGGCGACCCCAAAAAAAACCCGGGCCAGCGATCTGGCCGTCAGACCGAGAAACTCGGCCTTGAATGGAAATTTCGCCTATGTCGCTAGCGGCCTTGCCGGACTGCAGGTGGTTGACCTCGACAAATTATCACCGGACAAACTTCTTCGGACACTCCAGATACCCGGCAGTCTGAAGCAGGTTCTTTTCGATGAGAGCTACTATTATCTGGCAACCAAAAAACACGGAATTTTCATTGCGAGAACAAACGAAGACGGTCGACTCCCGGCCATTGTTTCCTCTGTGCCGATTTCCGGGCGTATTCAAAATATGGTGCGTTCCGGCAACTATCTCTACCTCGCCTGTTCAAACGAAGGTCTGCAGATAGTCGACATCAGCGACCCGTTAAAACCACGCCTTACAGGCAACTTCAACTATCCCGGGTACTTCAGAGATATTGTCAGCGCCGGCAATAATCTCTACATCACGGTGGCTGATGACGGCCTGCTTTCCGTCGATATCTCGTTCCCGGAAAGTCCGATCCTCCTGGGCCATCTTCCGTTACCGGGTCCGGTAAAACTGGCCATAAAGGATAACAGGGTCTACTCGGCATCGGCAGAGGCCGGACTCCATATAGTCGACGTCTCTGATCCATCACACCCGACCGAAATAAGTCGCACCTCCCTGCCTTGGCCCTTGCAAGAGTTTGCCAGATTTCACCAACTGGCCATCGATAACAAAACTGTTTATCTGGCGGCTGGCGAAGCCGAACTGATTGTAATTGACGTTGCAAATGAAAAGAACCCACACATCTCCGACATTGTACAAATTAATGGAGAGACACTTGCAGTAACACCCCACGGCACGAAGGTTTATGCGGCAACTCGCCAGGGGGGGCTCTGGATACTGCAAAATGACAAGGGGAAATTGAAACGACTGGCGGTGACTGAAACGCTCGGCAGCTGTGTCGATATAAAATTTCAGGACGAAAAGCTTGTTCTTGCCAATGGTGAGAAAGGCCTCTCTTTTCTCACGGAGCCACAGATGCTGAGCACCTCTTCCTCGCCAGCAAATGAGTTGAGAACCCGGAATTCGACACTAGAAACAATCGAGATTCCACCTCTAAGTCAGCCGGGAATTTACAACCTGGCACTCTTCAATAAGGGGCAGCTTACAGAGTTTGTCGGAGCGGTCAGAATAACGGAGAAAAAAGAGTAGTTCAGGGATAGGTTAAAAACGGTATTCGGCACCGAGCCAGAACTGGCGGCCGAGTTCGTATTCATATCTTTTTTCGTCAGTATTGTATCCATCGGCGATGGAAGATTTTTTATCGAAAACATTGTAAATTTCAGCTCGTAAAATCAAACCTTGCTCGTCATAAAACTCCGGGCCTTGCCATTCCAGCACCCAGTCAAAGACTGTTGACCCACCTCTTTTAACCTTCTCATAGATGAAAATGAAATTCCCCTGCGAGTCTTTAACAGAATTACCATCCGCATCTTTAAGTATTTTATCTGCACCGACGCCTGTATAACTGACAACCGCTAAATCTTCATAGCC
>JBFFPW010000184.1:0-4221 GCA_041573815.1 Desulfuromonadales bacterium | reverse complement strand
TCCCAGGCGACGGAGACCAGCGACTTGCACATCAGGCCGTCGAGGGTGCAGGGATTAAAGGCGTTGGCCAACTTCAAGAGGTAGCCGTCGAGGTTGCCACTTTTCTCCAGCCAATGCCGGAAACGGCCAAGCGGAACGTTGGCAAAGGTGTAGAGGTTATTGAAAACGATGCCCCACTTGCGCTCGGCATCGCGCTTGAACTTCTGTTCGGTCGCCAGCTGATCGGCTGGCAAAAAAGCTCCGGCCGGGTTGGCCACCAGGTGTAGTTCCAACCCGCTGCCTGGTTTGCCGTAACCAAGCTCATTCAAACGCTTGAGCATCACAATACTCTTATCCATCACTCCGGCACCACGCTGGGCATCAGTCTGCGAGGAACTGGTTGAGGGAAACGATGCGACCAGGGATATTTTCAGCTCAACCATCAACTCCAGCAACGATTCACGATCAACATCGGCAAGAGCGGTCAAGTTGGAACGGAGCATCAGGCTATCGGTCAGCGGCCGCAAACCCCGCAGCAGGTCAGCGAGATCCGGAACCAGCTCCGGCGCACCGCCGGTAATATCGATGATATTGAATCGGCCCCGCTCGGCAAATGCAATGACATCATCCATTGTTTGACGGTCCATCACTTCAAGACGATGCGGGCCGGCATCGAGGTGGCAATGCTTGCAGGCAAGATCGCACAACAATCCGGTATTGAGCTGCAGAATATGCGCATGGTCACGGGCCAGGGAGAGCCCCTGATCTTCAAGAACCTGTGTAAATGCTGTGAATTTTATATTCTTTTCTGTCATCTGACCTTCAATGATTAAATTAAGTTAGATAATAATTATCTCACATCGAAAGCTTCTGGGCAATATTGCGCATCTGCACCCCATGCACCAGTGTTGCGCCACCGCGAATCGCGTTGGCAACATGGACCGCTTCGGTCATTTCCCCCATATTCGACCCCTTTTCAAGGCAAGACTGGGTATAGGCATCGATACAGTATGGGCATTGAACCGCATGGGCAACGCCCAGAGCAATCAACGCTTTTTCCCGTGCCGTCAACTCCCCCTCGGCAAATACGGCACCATAATAATCAAAAAACTTCTCGGCAAGTTCAGGCGCCTCTTCAGCGATCTCGGCAAATTTTCCCAAATCTTCCGGCTTGTAATAAGTATCCATAATCTCTTTCCTCCTGTGTGAAATCAATGATCTACAAACAATTATTTTCTGCACAACATGATCAATCTGTTAAAGTTTACGGGGAATTATACCTTTAATTAAAATTATTATTGTAGAATATTTCCTTAAATGTGGCGCATGAGTAGCCATATTTATTGAACCCTGAACAACGGATTATCATGAAAATTTCAACTCCGAAAATCATCCTTGTCGGCATTATTATCAGTCTCATCTGGGCCTTTTTCGCTTTTGATCTCGGCCAATACCTGACCCTCAACTACATCAAGTCGCAACAACAGGTCTTTGATAGCTACTACCAGGATCACCGCCTCCTGACCATTGCCATCTACATGGCGGTCTATATCGTGGTGACAGCCCTCTCCCTGCCGGGAGCCGCTGTCATGACCCTGGCCGGCGGGGCCCTGTTCGGACTCTGGGTTGCCCTGATCGCCGTCTCATTTGCCAGCAGCATCGGCGCCACCCTCGCTTTTATCGTTTCGCGTTTTCTGTTGCGCGACTGGGTTCAGGGCAAGTTTGGCGAAAAGCTCAAGGCGATCAACGATGGCGTCGAAAAGGACGGTGCCTTTTACCTCTTCTCTCTGCGCCTGGTGCCCATCTTTCCTTTTTTCGTCATCAACCTGGTCATGGGGCTGACGCCGTTGAAAACCAGCCTGTTTTACATCGTCAGCCAGGTCGGCATGCTGGCCGGAACTTTTGTCTATGTCAACGCCGGCACCCAACTGGGCAAAATAGAGTCAGCGGCCGGAATTCTTTCACCAGGAATCATCTTTTCCTTTGTCCTGCTTGGCATCTTCCCGCTGATTGCCAAGAAAATACTCGACATGCTCAAGGCACAAAAAATCTACAAGGCCTTCAGTAAGCCGAAATCATTCGATTACAACCTTGTCGCCATCGGCGCCGGCTCAGCCGGCCTGGTCAGTGCCTATATCGCCGCGGCGGTCAAGGCAAAGGTGGCCCTGATTGAAAAACACCAGATGGGCGGCGACTGCCTCAATACCGGCTGCGTGCCGAGCAAAGCGCTGATCCGTTCAGCCAAGATGCTCTCCTATGCGAAGCGGGCGCAGGAATTTGGTTTCAAAAAGAATGAGGTGAGTTTTGATTTTGCCGAGGTCATGGAGCGGGTACAAAACGTCATTGCCAAGGTCGAGCCGCACGACTCGGTCGAGAGGTACACATCGCTCGGCGTTGATGTCATCACCGGCGAAGCGAACATTACCTCGCCCTGGCAGATCGAGGTCAATGGCAAAACCATCACCACCCGCAATATCATCATCGCCACCGGTGCCCGCCCCTTGGTACCGCCAATCCCTGGACTGGACAAGGTCAAATATTTAACCTCCGACAATATCTGGGAATTGCGGCAGCAGCCGAAACGACTGGTGGTGCTCGGCGGTGGCCCGATCGGCTCGGAACTGACCCAGGCCTTTGCCCGGCTCGGCAGCCAGGTCACCCAGGTCGAAATGGCGCCCTGCATCATGTGCCGCGAAGATGCCGATGCCGCTCGTTACGTTGAAGAAAAGTTTCGGGCCGAGGGTATCAATGTTCTGACCGGCCACCAGGCAAAAGAGGTTGTGGTCGAGGGCGATACAAAAAAACTGCTCTGCGAGCATGATGGCAAACAGGTTGATATCGAGTTTGACGAAATCCTGATCGCTGTCGGCCGCCGGGCCAACATCTCCGGCTTTGGCCTCGAAGAGTTGGGCGTCCGGGTGTCCGAGCGCGGCACCATTGAGACCGACCCCTTCCTGCGCACCAACTTCCCGAACATATTGTGTGCCGGTGACGTCGCCGGCCCTTACCAGTTTACCCATACCGCCGGCCATCAAGCCTGGTACGCGGCGGTCAATGCCCTGTTCGGCAGTTTCAAAAAATTCAAGGTCGACTACTCGGTTATTCCCTGGGCGACCTACACCGATCCGGAAGTCGCCCGCGTTGGCCTCAACGAAACCGAGGCGAAGGAGCAGAACATTCCGTACGAAGTCACAAAATATGGCATCGACGATCTCGACCGGGCGATCGCCGACTCCGAGGACCACGGTTGGGTCAAGGTGCTGACCAAGCCAGATACGGATAAAATTCTCGGCGTCACCATTGTCGGCACCCACGCCTCCGACATCATTGCCGAATATATCCTGGCGATGAAAAACGGTATCGGCCTCAACAAAATACTCGGCACCATCCATATCTACCCGACCCTGGCCGAAGCAAACAAGATGGCCGCCGGTCAGTGGAAGAAAGACCACACCCCGGAGAAACTGTTGCAATGGGTCGAAAAGCTGCACCGCTGGCGCCGTAATGAGAAATCGAGAACGGAATAAATGAAGACGATCTGCCTGACAACTGTTTTCCTTTTTAGCCTGACCCTGCCGGTCGGAGCAGACAACTTTGACCACAGCCATGCCACATGGAGCGAGCTGCTGCAGAAACATGTCAGCTGGATCAGCAACGGTAGTGCGTCACAGGTCGACTACGCCGGATTTCAATCTGATCAGGAAAGCTTCTATGACTACCTTGCCAACCTCTCCTCGGTTCCGACCAGTGCGTTTGATTCCTGGGAGAGGAACCAGCAGCTCGCCTTTTTGATCAACGCTTACAACGCCTTTACCATCAAGCTGATCCTCGACAACTATCCCGACATCACCTCGATCCGCGATACCGGCTCGCTATTCACCTCACCGTGGAAAAAGGAGTTTTTCAAACTGTTTGGCAAAAGGCACCATCTCGACTGGATCGAACATGAGATGATCCGCGGCTCGGGCCGCTACAACGAACCACTGATCCACTTTGCCGTCAACTGCGCTTCAATCGGTTGCCCGGCCTTGCTCGATGAAGCTTTTGTTGCCGAGAGAATCGATGACCAGCTGGTTGATGTTACCCGGAGATTCTTAACCGATCGCAGCAGAAATTTTTTCGATGTCAATAACGACACCTTGAACGTATCGAGTATTTTTGACTGGTATGAAGAGGACTTTGAAAAAGGTTGGCGGGGCTACAACTCACTGAAAACTTTTTTTGCCCAACACGCCGACTGGC
>JBFFPW010000183.1:0-4229 GCA_041573815.1 Desulfuromonadales bacterium | reverse complement strand
CTGAGGATTGAAAAAATTGCGACGGTCAGGTTGGCTCCGGCCCAGATGGGCCCGAACCAGGCGATCGGCACCTGGTTCTGCTGCATATATGGTTGGATCAGCCAGACCGGGTAAAAAGATACCAGGCCGAGAACCGTTGCGAGCAGGATGGTTGAGCGGATGCGAGGGTTCTCTTTCCAGGCGTGTTTCCAGATCGAATACATCTCGGCCAGGTGTGAGCGTTCGATCCGTTCGGCCGGGGGCGCATCTTTTAGAGACAGGGTCAGAGAGAGGGCGATGATCCAGACCAGGATCTGCACGGCAAACGGCAGGACCGGAGCTGTTGCGTAGAGCAGGCCGGCACCGATGGCTCCGACCGCTTCACCAGCCTGGGCCCAGCCGGTCATGCGACCGTCAAGTCGGCTGTAATCTTCTTCGTTGCCCTGTTGTCGTAATGATTCAAATAGCAAAGCGCTGTCGCTGCCACTGATAAAGGCGAATGAAATTCCGAGAATAATCTCGGCGACAAGCACACCGCCGAAACTGTCGGCCATGGTGTAGAGCGACCAACCGACAATGCCGAGCAGTGAGGCCAGGTTGAGTGAAAAACGGTAGCCGAGTCGATCGCTGATGTAGCCGGAAGGGAACTCCATGCAGAGCGAGGCGAGTGAGAAGATGGCCTGCAGCAGCATGATCTCTGTCAACGACAGGCCGATCTGATCTTTCCAGAACAGGGTGATGATCGCCATTGGAAACAGCATCATCTTGAAGAAGGAAAAAATATAAAGTCTGTTGATATTGCTGGTCAGGGACAACGGGGATGTCGATCTGGTAAGGGGTTTGGCGTCCAGTTATTCATTCCAGTAGATACAGGCCGCCGGGCAGGTATCCATCGCCTGTTCAATCTTTTCTTCAGGTGCGCCGGTTGGATTGTAAACTTCAGCTTTGCCATGCTCATGGCCATGATCGTGCCCATCCTCTTCGCCTTCCATGCGGAAAACTTCCGGGCAGTTCTGAGTACAGACTTCACAGCCAATACAACACTCTTGGTCAACCTCTGGAATTCGTGCCATGTTCTTAGTCCTTTCACCTGCGTTTCTTGCCTGTAAATCTAGCAGGATAGAAGCGCTTTTTCCAGTCCGTAATCTTTCATCAGCGATTATTGATGAAATTCGTGATGTGCAAATTTTGCAGACTTTTCTTTTACTTGCTGTAAGTCTGTGATATTTTGAAAGAATTGAATGTTTTGTCGATTGGAGGTCATGGTGCGACGCAAGTCGGGTCTCTACAGTGAAATCATTATAACCATCGCTCTGGTGGTTGGAGCTGCCCTGGTTTTCGGTGGGTTTTTGTTGCTGCGGTTGACCGAGCGGGAACTTCTTTCGCAAAAGGTCGAGACATCACGGCATCTGGTTGAATTTGTTGCCCGTGCCGCCACCGCAGCCGAAGCCACTCCGGATGCTCCGCCAAATGTTTCGATGATCAAGACGATGATGGACGCTGCCGGTCCCGCTCTTGAGTTCTGGCAGATCTACGATCGCTATTCCAATCTGATATTCAGCCGCAAGTTACAAGAGACTGGCGCCTCTGAAGACGAGAAGTCTCTCATCGCCGAGGTTCTTGTTTTCTCACGCCCCGAATTTAATGTCGACTACCATCAAAACTGGTTACCTTTTGTCTCGACTGGTGAAGGTGTCGTTTCCATTGCCGCCCCTTTAAAAGGCGCCAGTGGTGGTAGTGGTGTGTTGCTGGCCCGTTTTTCACTTTCGGAGGTCAGGCGGCAAATCATCGCCGCACGAAACCTGGTCCTGCTGTATGTTTTTCTCTACGGCTCAGTGCTGGTTGCCTTCGGGGTTATTTTGTTGGGGCGCAATGTGATTGAACCGGTCCGTCGCCTGCGCGAAGCGACCAGCCAGGTTGCTGCCGGAGATCTGACGACCAACGTCCCGGTCGCCGGGCCGGGAGAAATTGCTGACCTCGCCAATTCATTCAATGCCATGACCGATGCCCTGCAGAAAGGTCGGGATGAGATTATCCGTTCGGAACGGATGGCTTCGGTCGGTCATTTGTCGGCCGGTATGGCTCACGAAATCGGCAATCCCCTCGGCGCAGTCCTCGGTTATCTTGAACTGCTTAAATCGGAACTGGAGCCGGGCCGTTCACTTGAGATGGTGGAACATTCGCTGGTCGAAATTTCACGGATCGATCATCTGGTCAAGGAGCTGCTCGATTATGCCGTTCCCGCCGGGGGCGAACTGGGGATCGTTGATCCGGCCGATGTTCTGCGCGAAGTGATTCCAACTCTTAGCCACCAGGCGGCTTTTGAATCTATCGAATTCTCTGTCGAGTGTCCCGAAAAACTTGGAATGGTCCGTATTGACTCTCACAAATTGTCGCAGGTTCTGGTCAACCTGTTAGTGAATGCCAAGGACAGCATGGACGATTCCACCCATATCTATGTGTCCGCCAGCCGTCAGGGGCAATATGCCGAGATTGCCGTGCGTGACGAGGGGAGTGGCATTCCGGACGATGTTTTACCGCATATTTTTGATCCTTTTTACACGTCGAAGCCGCAAGGCAAGGGGCGTGGGCTTGGTCTGACGATATGTCAAAGTATTATTACTGAGGCCGGAGGTAAGCTTGTCGCCCGCTCACGCAATGATGCAGGCACAACATTCACCATCATCCTGCCGGTTGAAAGAGATGAGTTGCCATGAGTGATTTCAAAAGGAAAATCCTCGTTGTCGATGATGAAGCCGGGATGCGTCATATGCTGCGGCTCGTCCTTGAAAAAGAAGGCTACGAGGTGGTTGACGCTGCTGATGCCGAAACCGGGCTGGAAGTTCTGGTTCGCGAAGAAGCCGATGTTGCCCTCTGTGATATCCGTATGCCGGGGATGGATGGCCTTGGTTTTCTGCGCGAAATCAGCCAGATGCCGATTAATCCGACCCTGATCATGATGAGCGCCTACGGCTCGGTTGATATGGCCCTTGAGTGCATGAAACAGGGTGCATATGACTACATTTCCAAACCGTTTAAGCCGGACGAGGTCATTTTAACCGTGCGCAAGGCTGAGGAACGTCTCCGCTTGCTGCGGGAAAACAGTCTGATGATGAATCAACTGCGAACCCGCAAGTCGCACCGTAATATCGCCTACAAAAGTGAGTTGATGGAAAATGTCATGTCCCTTGTTGTTCAGGTGGCTGACGTCCGTTCGCCAGTGCTGGTGACCGGTGAGACCGGTACCGGTAAGGAGTTAATCGCCCGGGCACTGCACGATGAAGGGAGTCGTAGCGAGGCGCCTTTTCTGGCCGTCAACTGCAGCGCCATCGCCCCTAACCTGATCGAGAGTGAACTGTTTGGTCATGCCAAGGGCTCTTTTACCGGCGCTGATCGGCATCACCGCGGACTTTTTGAAGAAGCCGATGGTGGCACCCTGTTTCTCGATGAAATCGGCGAACTGCCGCTTGACCTGCAGCCGAAGCTGTTAAGGGTGTTGCAGGAAGGGGAGGTCCGCCGGGTCGGTGAATCCAAGTCGCGCAAAGTCGATGTCCGGGTGTTGGCAGCAACCGCCCGTGATCTGCAGGAAGCGACCGAGTCAGGTATTTTCCGGGACGATCTGTTCTATCGACTGGCGGTCGTTGAAATCCGGATCCCGGCCTTGCGTGAACGGAGAGAGGATATCCCGCTTCTGGCCGAACATTTTCTCAAGATTATTTCCGAACGTGATCACCGCAATCTGCCAACCCTGACCGAAGACGCAGTTGCTTCCCTTCTCGAATATGACTGGCCCGGCAACGTCCGTGAACTTGAAAACTTCATGGAGAAAACAGTGATCTTCTGTCGCGATGAGAAGATTGATGCCGCGCATATGCCCTGGGAGTTCAGGCGCCGCAGTCGGGAATCGACCGACGGGCTTTCTCTCAAGGATGCGAACGAGCGCCTGGAGAAGGAGTATATTCGCAAAGCCCTTGCTTCAACCGATGGAAATCGGACCCAGGCTGCCAAGATACTGGAGATCAGCCTGCGGGCCCTGCAATACAAAATCAAGGAATATGATTTGAAATAAATGCATTTTTTGCATGAAAGTGCGATTTTTGCTTTATTATTTGATTTCAATTTAAGAAAAAATATAATTATTACAGTAGTTTATTGTGTCGTGCTTGTTGGTGTGCTCTTTGCACCCAATACATGTTTGCAGAAAGGTAAAAGGCCGCAAATTTTATGCAACGTCAATTAAAACAAATATT
>JBFFPW010000182.1:0-4235 GCA_041573815.1 Desulfuromonadales bacterium | reverse complement strand
CACGATGACCTGGTCCTCATCGAGGACTTTATCCAGGGTGATGAAGTGACTGTCAGTGTCCTGAATAACGAGCCGTTGCCGATAATCAAAATTGTACCGAAAAGCGGTTTTTACGATTACGAAGCCAAGTATACCGCCGGTGCGACGGAATATAATCTCCCGGCTCCCTATGAACCGGTGCTGTACCAGAGAATACAACAAGCGGCTGTTGATGCTTGCCGGGTCACCGGTTGTAGCGGCGCGGTCAGGGTTGATTTCATGGTGCAGGAAAAAGCCTTTTCCTGCCTGGAAATCAACACGATACCAGGAATGACGGCCACCAGTCTGCTGCCGAAAGCGGCCGCCGAAGCCGGTATGTCATTTGAGGAGTTGGTTCAGAAAATTCTTGAAGGGGCCGGACTGAACAAGTAAGTCGATGCGGGATGGAATGAATGCAGGATTTGAAAGGACAGAAAAAGCGTCGCCTGAAAGGGAACCGGCGCAAAGGCGAAAAAAGTCAGCGAGACTGGAAGACGATCTTCCATCGCTCTCTGCGCCTTCTTCTGTTCAGCTGCAGCGCCGTATTGGTCGTCAGTGGTGGCGTTCTGGCCGCACAGATTCTGTTCGAATCGGGATACTTCGGTGTCGAGCAGATCGAAATCGTCAACCTGAAACGATTGAAGGCTGATGAAATTATTGCTGAATCAAATATCAAGGGTGGCGACAATATCTTCCGCCTTGACCTTGAGGCGATCGGCCACAAGATCGAAGAGAACCCGTGGGTTGCCAAGGCCGAGGTCGGTCGGGTCTTCCCGCGCGAGATTACCATCCGGATTACCGAACGCGAAGCACGGGCGATCATTAACATTGGTTATCTCTACTATGTGGACGGCAATGCGGAAATTTTCAAGGTGCTGTCGGCCGATGACCGGCTCGATTACCCGGTCATTACCGGAATCGATCGGAATTATCTTATCGATAACCCTGAAAACAGCAAAAAGCTGCTCAAGAACGCGATGGCCGTTATTGATCGTCTGGCTGAGAGAACCGTGTTCAATGTTGAGAAGGTTTCAGAGGTTCATGTCGACAGAGATAACAGCATTGTCTTGACAACCTTCCGTTCCGGCGTGCCGGTACAGTTGGGTTTCAAGGGCTACGCGGCAAAGCTGGATCGATTGGAACAAATTTACCCTGAACTTGAGCCAAAACTGCAGGGATTAAAAGGCATCGATTTAAATGTTGCCGATCGTGTCATCGTAAAAATTGATCAGAAATTTACCACAGGTAAAAGTTAGATAAAGGAAAGGGAAGAGCGATGAGCAGCAAAAGAGACAACCTGATAGTCGGACTCGATATCGGTACGACCAAGATCTGCGCTATCGTCGGCAACCTCACCGACGATGGTCTCGATATTGTCGGTATCGGTACCAGCCCATCCAAGGGGTTGCGTAAAGGGGTCGTCATCAACATTGAAAGTACCGTTGAGGCGATCCGGACCGCCCTGCAGGAAGCCGAGTTGATGGCTGGCTGTGAGATCAAGTCGGTTTTTGCCGGGATCGCCGGAGGACACATCAAGGGGTTTAACTCCCAGGGTGTGATCGCCATCAAGAATCGTGAAGTCACCCGCGATGATGTCAGGCGGGTGATCGACGCAGCCAAGGCGATAGCCATCCCGATGGACCGTGAGGTTATTCACATTCTTCCCCAGGAATTCATCATCGATGACCAGGACGGTATCAAGGAACCACTCGGAATGAGCGGCGTCCGCCTTGAGTCGAAGGTGCATATCGTCACCGGTGCTGTTGCCAGCGCCCAGAACATTATCAAGAGCTGCAACCGGGCCGGTGTTGATGTCGCCGATATTGTCCTTGAGCAGTTGGCGTCGTCCGAAGCGGCCCTGACCCAGGATGAAAAGGAACTTGGTGTCGCCATGGTCGACATCGGTGGCGGTACGACTGATATTGCCATCTTTGTTGATGGAGCAATCAAGCATACATCGGTCCTGTCGCTCGGTGGCAATCACCTGACCAATGATATTGCCGTTGGTCTTAGAACGCCGATGAACGAAGCGGAAAAAATCAAACAGCAGACCGGTTGCTGCCTGACCTCAATGGTTAGTCGTGATGAAACAATCGAGGTGCCGTCGGTTGGCGGCCGCGAGCCGAGAATTCTGTCGCGTCAACTGCTGGCGGAAATTCTTGAGCCGAGGGTTGAGGAGATATTTACCCTGGTCAATCGCGATATCATCCGCAGCGGCTACGAAGATCTCATCGCCTCAGGAGTGGTCATCACCGGTGGTTCGTCAATTTTACCGGGCATGCCGGAACTGGCCGAGCAGATCTTCAATCTGCCGGTCCGGCGCGGCGATCCCATCGGTATTGGCGGTTTAACGGATGTGGTGAATTCACCGATCTATGCCACAGGCGTTGGCCTAGTCAAGTACGGTAGCCGCAATTTGCAATCGCGGAACTTTACGATTGGTCAGGAGAATGTTTTCGACAAGATAACCAGCCGAATGAAGGAATGGTTCGGAGAGTTTTTCTAATTATTAGCAGTTCAGAAGTTTAACTCGCATCGGGACGCGGAGTACCCGGTCACTTAAAGAAGGAGGGAGTCATGCCAGTGTTTGAATTTGACGACAGTATGGAGCAGATCGCCAAGATTAAGGTTGTTGGCGTCGGTGGTGGTGGCGGTAATGCCGTCAATACCATGATCGCAGCAGAGGTGAGTGGGGTCGAGTTTGTCGCATCCAACACCGATGCCCAGGCATTAAGGAACAGCAAGGCGCCGATGAAGTTGCAGCTCGGCTCGAAGCTGACCAAGGGGCTTGGAGCTGGAGCGGACCCGGATGTTGGTCGTGAAGCGGCCCAGGAAGACCGGGCGCGCATTCATGAAACCCTTGAAGGGGCCGATATGGTCTTTATCGCTGCCGGCCTCGGTGGCGGTACCGGTACCGGCGCGGCACCAATTGTTGCTGAAGTTGCCCGCGAGTCCGGCGCCCTGACCATCGGTGTGGTAACCAAGCCGTTCAGTCGTGAAGGTAAGCGCCGCTCGAAGCAGGCTGATGAAGGAGTAGAAAAACTCAAGTCCGTTGTCGATTCACTGATCGTTGTGCCGAATGACCGTCTGCTCGGTCTGGCCGGCAAAAATATGAGTATCCTCGATGCCTTCAAACCGGCGGATGATGTCCTGCGTCAGGCTGTGCAGGGAATTGCTGATCTGATCACCACCAGTGGTCTGATCAATGTCGACTTTGCTGACGTCAAGGCGATCATGAGTGAACGTGGCATGGCCATGATGGGCATCGGCGTCTCCTCAGGTGAGCGCCGTGCTGCTGATGCCGCCCAGCAGGCGATTGCCAGCCCGCTGCTCGAAGAGATTGATATTTCCGGCGCCCGTGGTGTGCTGGTCAATATCTCCGGTTCTTCGTCGATGACCATGGAGGAATTTGATGAAGCCTCCCGCATCATCCATGAAAAGGTGCACGAAGATGCCAATATTATCATCGGTCTGGTGATCGATGAGGAGTTGGATGACAAAATCAAGATCACCGCAATTGCGACCGGGTTCGGTTCCGCATTTGAAAAGAGCAAGCGGGTCGAAGAGGAGTTGAAGGGCCAGACCCTGCGGAATCAGGCGACGAACGTCAATCATGATGTGCCGACATTTATTCGTGACCGGCAGAAGAACTTGCCACGATCGGTGCATCAAAAAGCATCTGCGGATGATGAGTATGATATTCCGACGTTTATCCGTAAGCGTGTTGATTAATGTTTGATCTGAAGAAATCTTTTCCGGTTCTCATGTGGAAAGAATATGGATATGTAGATAAAAAACGGACCTATAACTCAAATGAATGCTCTGTGAATCTTTATCCTTAACGCAGAGATGGAGAGACAAAAGAGGCGGAGAGAAGATCTCCTGAAAGTAAATGGTGTTGGTTTCCCCTCTGCGGTTCTCCGTTAAAGTCGTTGTTTTGGTTATAGATCCGCATAAGAGAGCGACTAGAAAGTTGACACCGCGGTCGACGGCCGCACTTTATACAATTTAATGTTCTGAAACAGGCGCTTCCCTGCTGAAACTCCGCCCGGCATCAAGGGGAAGAGTCCTTGCCATGAAATGACGACTCCCTCGTCTGGGGCTGCTGATGCAGCCCCATTTTCTTTTTAGTTAAGAAAACCAGTTTGCCACGAAGACACCAAGGCACGAAGAAAACACATTGGAACTCGTCACATAATGCGTTTACTACATTGTTG
>JBFFPW010000181.1:0-4236 GCA_041573815.1 Desulfuromonadales bacterium | reverse complement strand
TCAGGGCAAGCTCGAGGGCGGCGGCGCCGTTGTTGGCCCGTTCGATGTCCGGCGGTGACTGCCAGCCGGCAAAAATAGATTCCAGGAATTCAAAATCCTTGGGATTGTCTTCAGCTATAACAATGTTCAGTTTCTCTGACATCGATCAGGTCTCCTGGTTAAGGGACGGTACATTCAAGATAAGTTCAAACCGGGTGCCGCTGGAAAACCGGGATGGTTTCCAGAGGACCTGGGCGCCGATTGCCCGGGCTCTCTCTCGAATATTGTGCATGCCGCGGTGGTTGCTGTCGAACACGTCTTCGGTATTAAAGCCGCGGCCATTATCTTCGACTGCAAGGCAAAAACGGCCGTCGTTGACATCGAGTGAAACCTCATAGCGGTTGGCGGCCGCATGTTTGATGACATTATGGATCGCCTCTGAGGCAATGCGGTAGATGGCGAGATTGGCAAACTTGGGAAGCTGAACCTCTTCAGCTTTCTGGGTTTGATGAAAGTGGTATTCGGGCAGGTCGATGCCGGAAAAATGGCGCTCGAGGTGTGACTCGAGGGCGGCGCCAAGACCGAGGATGTCCAGGGTTTGCGGGTGCAGGTTGTCCATAACCTCGCGCAGGTTGCGGATAGCTTTCTGCAGGTTGCTTTCAAGGGCCGTCGCCTCAGCGTGACAGCCGGCCTGCTCTTTGAGACCCTCAATGCCGCGTTTGACTGTAGCGAGATCAGCCAGGGTCTGGTCGTGAATGTCCATGGCGATGCGGCGGCGTTCTTCTTCGGCCCCTTCGAGGAGCTTTTCGGTACTGACGACCCGGATCAGCTTGTCGGTCATCTGGCTAATCGACAGGGTCAGTTCATCGAGTTCGTCGCGGATCGACTCTGGCGGGGTTGGCGGAACAAGCTCGCCCTGGGCAATCAGGCGCGCGCTGTCGGAAAGAATCTGGATCCGCCGCAGAATGCGGCGGGCAAAGTAGAGAGAGAGCAGTATGCCGAGCAGGATCGCGGTACCGAGGACAACAATGGAGACAAACGTTGTCCGGGTGACCAGTTCATCAATGTCCTCGGAGTGGATTTTACTCAGCGAAGACCTTTTCTGCTGCATTTGTTCGGAGAAACTGACGAATTGCGGACGCAGCTCACCGATCGCCTCGACAAAGCGTTCGGCATCAAAGCCGTACTCGGGGTTGAGCTTACGGACAGATTCCCGGAAACGGCTCCGCTCTTTCTTGCTTGTACCGAGGTTGTCGATAATCCGTTCACTCGCCTCATCGAGGTGCTGGTAAAGCATTGCCAGCTCGCTGATGCGGGCGACATCGACCAGAGGTTCCTTGCTCAGGTGGACCGAGAGGCGGTAGATTCTTTGTGTCGCCAGATCGGCTTCCGCCAGGGAAATAAAAACAGTTCCGAGTTTGCGGGCGGCCTGTCTTTTCAGGGTCAGGTCCCAATAACTGAGCTGCATGAAAATAAGCAACATCGCCAGCATCAGGAGGACGGTTGCCGGGGCGAGAATGATTTGATGTCTTAGTGCCAATCGCATTTGGTCAAAATATCACAGGAATACATTAAAAACACTGTGCTTTTGCACAGAACCGGATTGTTACAGAGCTTTGCCAAACGGCAATCTGTCGTTATACTCTCTGAGGTTTATGAGCATCGATCAAAAGTGAGCACTGAATTGATACTGGAGGACGGACCAATGGAACAGAAAGCCGACGAGCCAATTTTACCGAGATTACTTGCCAGTAACGCCCTGCGGGCCAACCTGAGCAAACATATGACCCTGAACCAGATGGCCGACACCAAGGCATCGATGATTATGACCGCTTCGTCGCTGGTCTTGACCATCACCATTACCCAGATGCAACAACTCAACCTGCTGACCGTTCTGCTGCTGCTGGTGACCGGCCTGCTGGCGATTATCTTTTCTATCTTTGCCATCATTCCGCCGATGCATGCCTCCGGCGGAGTCAATCTCTTCTATTTTCGCTCGTTCGCTGAAATTGAAGAAGAAGAGTTTATCGCACTCGGCAAGGAGATCATTGCTGATCGGGATCGTCTCTATGAGGCCTACCTGCACGAAATTTATTATCTCGGCAAACATCGACTGACCCGCAAGTATGGTCTGATTCGCAATGGCTTGTGGACGCTTCTGGTCGGCCTCTGTTCCTCTGGCATCTCGGCTATCGCGCTGCATCTGGGGAAAGGACTTCTCCAATGAAGGCCTTTTGCGCTTCGGCATGCAGGTCGATACCGGTCTGCTGGTAGCGTGGGGAGAAGTGAAAGAAAAGGCAGCGATGCACATTGGCCCGGCGGGCGACTTCGCCGGCCAGCTGCGCGGTCAGGTGGTTCCTGTGGTGCGCCCTCTCAAGATCAATATGGGCAAAGGGGGCTTCAATCGCCAGGAGGTGGGCATCGCGTGATATCTCTTCAATTTTTTGCAGGTTCTGCCCGCTCGGACTGACATCGGTGACATAACAGACTTTCATCCCCGGCTCGCAATGAGCAATCTCTCCGGCCAGTTCGGCCGCCGTTTTTTCAACAAACGCACCCCCCGTCAGTGGAATCGCAATGTTCTCTTCGAGATTCATTCCGGACCGCAGGGTGTCTTTGAAGGTGGTCAGCCAGGCGCCGGTCTGGTAGCCGTGCAACTCCAGGGCATCTTTATGGATGGCGACATGCAGAACTTCCTGCAGGGTGAAGGCCAGGGATGTGATGCTGCCGTGCGCAAGGGCCGTAGCGGTGATCTGGTAAGTTGATGTGGTGAGCAACTGGCCGTCAGAACAGTCGGTAGAGTCAATCTCCTCGAGGCGAAATTCGTTGCGGGCGCGGAAGCGGTAGGTGTCGATACGGCTTCCGTCCCATTCATTGACCGTGATGGCAAACGGATAGCCGTCGACCAGGTTCCAGGTGTAGCCGGCCAGCCGATTGCCGACCTGTTCGGCAATGCCGGTCGGCCCGAATACGGTGAGATGGTGGTCGGTATAGAGAAAAAACCGGACCAAGCGGTCAAAATCAACGAAATGATCAACATGGGTGTGCGAGACGAACAGGTAGCGGATTTTTGTCATCTCGCGTGGTGCCAGTCTGGCCAGCGAGCCGCAATCGAAAAGGATCGCTTCACGGCGGTGGGCGACCCGGATGTAAAGGGCCGGATCACCGGCCGGGCCGTCAACAAGATGTGAGAAAAAGACAGAGCGCATGGCAGTTGATGAGTCGTGTATAAAAGCCGCCGGGCTGACGCCCGACGACCGATGTTGTGTTACAGATTGTCGAGAACCGTCATGATCGATTCCGGCTCGGGCCGCTCGGTGTGGTCCGGGTAGACGGCAGCGTCGCGAATAATCCCATCCCGATCGATAATGAAGCGGGCCGGCATCGGTAGCTCCCATGCCGCATTGCCGTTGAATCGCTCCAGGTCGATACCGAAGCCTTTGTAAATTTCCTGCAAGTCCTCCGGTAGCTGCCAGACCAGGTTGAACTGACGAGCGATGCTGTTGTTCTCGTCATGCAACAGGTTGTAGCGGAGATGGTGCTTTTGGACTGTCTCCATCAGAAACTCAGGTAATTGTGGAGAAACCGCCACCAGGGTGGCACTGCGATTCCGTATATCCTCAACTACATCCTGCAGAGCTGACAGCTCCGCGTCGCAGTATGGTCACCAGCCTCCCCGGTAAAAGTGAAGGATAACCGGACCTCTTGACAATAACTTTGCTGAGTTGACCGTATCACCATAAATATTCGGCAGGGTTATCTCTGGAGCGCTGTCGCCAGCCTTGGGAGTCTTGTTGGCGAGGCCGGATGCCGCCAGATCGGCCTTGGTTCGTTGCATAACGGCAGCGATTTCCGGCGGTGGACTTGATTTTGTCTTGATAGCAGACAGGTGGTCATGAAGCGACATGGTGTTCTCCTCTTTTTCGAATAAAAAAGGGCGGAGCCGTCTCCGCCCTTTTGCAGTTATCAAATGCTGTGCCTAAAGTTCTTTCGGGGCGCAAACGTTCTCGGCATCATGAACCTTGCCGCCGCAGTTGGTGCAGGCATACCGGGGGTTTTCGAGCATTTTATCGACTTCCGGATTGCGGGGGTTGGCGGTCAGTTCGCAGTAGTGAAGATGGTGGTCATCCTGAGAGTTGCAGTTTTCTTTGTTTCCCATCGCTCACCTCCAGGCTAATGTTTTCATTAAAATCAGAATATACTATCTGGCTCAACCGTCAACTGTTCAAACCAAACTTCTTCATTCCTGATTTGCTC
>JBFFPW010000180.1:0-4242 GCA_041573815.1 Desulfuromonadales bacterium | reverse complement strand
CCCGTTGAACGACCGGTACTGCCCACCTTGCCGATGGGTTGTCCAGCATCAATCTCCTGGCCTACCTTGCACAGAGGCTTTAACAGATGTGCATATAAAGAAAAAATACTGCTACCATGATCAAGAATAACCGTATTACCTGTATAGTAAAGATCGCCGACATAGACAACCCGGCCATTCGCCGGTGCGCGAACAATCCGTCCAAGTGGTGACCGGAAATCGGTGCCGGAGTGTGGCGACTTCGGATTCCCGTTCAATACTCGTTTCGTGCCAAAAGTACTGCTAATGGCATCCGGAACCGGTGCTTTAAATAGACCCCCAATAAAAGGACCGCTGTTCTCGCCGAAAATCTTTTTCAAGGTGAGCGACTCCCGATCAATTCTGGCGACTGTTGCCGGGTCCTTCGGTGTGACCATCTCGGGTGGCAAGGTCAGGTAATCTGTTTTTCGCTCTGCATCGACAATTTCAATGTACAACGTATTGAAATGGTTTTCCCCGGACACATCAATTCCGGCAATTTCAACCGGGAAGACACCCGGCTCTTTCAAGACATCAACACCAATCAGAGCAAACAGACCATCCTTGTCACGATCAAGAAAAAACGACTCATTTTCATAATGGGCCACCGCAACATCCATCTTCACTTTCCCCTGCCACCGCAACACAGCAACACCACCATTGATCATTTTTTCGGGGTGGAGGACCCATTCCGCCTGGGCAAAGACAGGAGAAAAGATAAAAACCATGAGCAGCAGAAAATACTTCACGATTTCGTCTCCTTAACCTGAACCTTTGCTTCGCCGGAGCGGAACTTCACATTAAGCAATTCACCAGCCTGCAATTGACGACTGTCGAGAACCGCTTTGCCACTCTCCTGCAAGACAATGGAATAACCACGATTCAAGGTTTTTAACGGTGAAAGCAGATCCAGACGAGCAGCCAGATCGGACACGCAAGCACTTTTTTGCCCACAGTAAAAGTCACATGCCCTCTGCAGTCGAGACAACTGTTCATTGAATTGCATACGCCACATTTTCAGCTGCTGATCCGGGGAAATCAATTGCCGACGTAAACCAGCAACCCGCTCGGACAATAATTCCAGCCGGGATGAAACCAGACTCGCCAACCGCAATCGTAACTGGTCGATGTGCGATTCAAGTTCCATACGGCTTTTCGTGAGCAGTTCTGCCGCCGCCGTCGGTGTCGCGGCCCGTAAATCGGCAACGAAATCGGCGATGGTAAAATCAACTTCATGGCCAACAGCTGAAATGATCGGCACCTTCGATGCGGCAATCGCCCGAGCGACACTCTCTTCATTAAAAGACCAGAGATCTTCGAGCGACCCACCCCCTCGACCAACGATGATAACATCGACATCACCATGCTGATTTAAACCCTCAATGCCCGCAATAATCTCCGGTGCCGACTCATCTCCCTGAACCCGGGCCGGCCAGAGTTGAACAGAGAGCCCGGCGCCTCTGCGTTGGAAAACCTGCAAAATATCATGAACGGCCGCACCGGTCGATGAAGTGACAATTCCGATCCTTTTGGGATACGGCGGCATTTCTTTTTTCAGGTCAGCATCAAATAGCCCTTCGTCCAGCAGCTTTTTTTTCAATTGTTCAAATGCCAGTTGTAGAGAGCCGGTGCCGACCGGGTCCATCGCCTCAACTACGAGCTGCAACTCACCCCGCTGTTGATAAAGAGAAACATTGCCGCGACAAACAACCTGCAGACCATTTTCCTGAGAAAATTTCAACAAGCGTGAAGTATGGCGAAACATCACCGCACGGATTTGTGCCGTCTCGTCCTTAAGGGTGAAATAAAGGTGTCCGGATGCTGGCCTGACAAGGTTTGAAATTTCGCCCTCAACGGCAACCTGAACAAAGTTATCCTCAACGGTTTCCTTCAAAAGAGCAACCAGCCTGGACACAGTCAGTGTATGATTTGAATCCGTCATTTGTTTTCACAATATCTTGGGGTTTGTCATTGACATCAACATGGCCTTCCACTATATATAGCGCAACTCAGGATCTGAAAGGAAGAAGCATGTCGCGTCCCTACGTGGTGGTTGTCTCTAGTGAAAAAGGTGGAGTTGGCAAAACAACTCTGGCAACCAACCTGGCCATATACCTCAAAGCTCTGAATGAAGACCTGCCAGTCACGCTCTGCAGTTTTGATAATCACTTCTCGGTCGACCGCATGTTCCGAATCAACGGCCAGAGCAACGGCAACGGTGACGTCACTTCCCTGTTCAACGGTGGCAGGCCTGATCAACTCATCGAGACCGGTGAATTTGGCGTACAGTTCATCCCATCCAACAGTGCGCTTTCGTCTATACGAAACCAACTTGCCGGCCCCGATATCCTGGCTAAAAAACTGGCCGAAACAGAACTGCCTGGCATCCTGATCGTTGACACCCGACCTGATCTTGACATCTTCACCCAGAATGCTCTTTTTTGTGCCGATCGGGTCATTGTCCCGGTTAAAGATGCTCCCTCTCTGGAAAACTGCAAACATCTTTATGAATTTTTTGAGGATCACAACCTTGGCAAATCGGCCTTGCGGATCCTCCCCTGCCTGATCGATTCGCGTATCCATTATGAAGGTCCTTTCCGCGATCCCTATCAACTCCTGAAAGGCTATGCCATTAATCGTGGATACCGCTGCCTTGAAGGTTTTATTGCCAAAAGCCCCAAGGTAGAATCGCTGAACACCAACCCGGAAGGGAAAATCTATCCGATCATTACCCATGGTCGCGGCACCGAAGTCCATATCCAGATGTCACATATTGCCCGTCAGGTTTACCTCACCTACCGCGAAAACGACACAGGCAGGCTGGATCGGTATGCCAGATTCCTGCAAAAAAACCGGACAGAGCGGGATGAACTTTTTGCCGAAAGAGTCAAGAACCTCGAATCCTCTTGCCTGATCTGCGGCAAGCTTCTGGTTAAGGATAACAACATTGAGCCAGTCGGATATTATGCTGAAACATCTGATGGCAAACACTCATCATTCATTGAAGAAGAGTGCATGACTGATTTGGTTTTTCGTCATTTTTATGGTTCCGCGCAGACCGACAATGCCCGTGAGCCCCTATCTGACCTTTTCCGGGAGTCAGCTCAACACACCTATTTCGTTCTGCGCCGGGCCCCACACACCCGAAACTTTTACCAACAACAGATCAGTTTTTATCGCTTCGATGAGGACGGACTGGAAATATCCAGTAAAAACCTTGAGCTCAAAGAACACGAAAAAGGCCTTCTAAACCGCGGACGATCGCAGTTATATAGCCTGGCAGAGAAAACCCTGTTCGGCCCCGAACAACTGCTTGGTGATGATTGCCTGATTATCCGCAAGGTCTGTTCCGATTTTCCTGATGAGATCCTCTATCAAGAAAAATACAGCCAGTTCAAAGAAGTCGCCAGTCGTATTCAAAGCCAATTTATCGAAAGCAACTAACCCTCAGGAAGAGACCATTTTCGAAGCAAAGACAACTTCGATCGGCCCATCTCTGAGATATTTACTTTGCTGACGTAAAGCTTCCACTGTCTCCGGGTATGGATGACAGATACCGATTGCCCGGCCTCTCTTTTCAGCCAATTGTACGAGTTTCTTGATCTGGAGATTGATCGCATCAACCTCGGCGACATTATCAAGAAAGACATCTCGGATGGCAGTCGGGACACCAACCTGATTGGCTACCGATTTAACAACGGACTGACCCGTCGTCCGGCTATCAATAAAGAACATACCCTTGTCATGCATCACCTCGAGGACCGCGCGCATTCCGGCCTCAAATTCAGTGAACCGTGATCCCATATGATTATTGGCACCAGTAGCATAAGGGACTTTTTTAAAATAGGCTTTGACTCGGCTGACAATCTCTTTTTCAGACTGCCCAAGTAAAAGAGCATCCTCGCCAGGGTTTGTCGCCGGATAACTGTGGGGTTCCATCGGCAGGTGGATCATGATTTCATAACCACTGCGTGCTGCCAGAAGGGCAACATCGGTCGCATAGACTTCACCAGGCAGTATCGCAAAGGTAACCGGCATACCCAGGTTGACCACTTCCCGAGCTCGATCAAGGCTTCGACCCAGGTCATCCATGATAATGACAACCTGTGGTTTGCCGGCAATGACCGGTGGCGGATCAACCGGAGCTTCACGTCTTTCGAACTGCAGCAGACAGGCGAGTGCGCCGCCACGGTAGATCAACACTTCACCCGTCTCCGGCCGCCT
>JBFFPW010000179.1:0-4260 GCA_041573815.1 Desulfuromonadales bacterium | reverse complement strand
TGAGTCCAATTGCCATGACGGCTCCGGCAACGGCGCCACAGACGGACCCCGAGTTGCCAATCCCCCCGGCGAAGCCGAAAGAGAGTCGGTGCAGGAGATCGATATCAACACCCAGCTTGAATTCCTGGCACACGGCCTGGAGTACAGCCTCCGATCAACCGAAGCCCTGTGCCATAATTTGTGTCGCGCGATTCGGGTCCATAATATCCTCCCCTTGTTCTGTATTTCCAAGTATACAACCGAACGGGAGGCTCTCAACAACAAGGGAGGTGGTATCCAGCTTTACTTTTACGATCAAAGCTCAAAAAGGGGAGAGGGCTAAGAGGAATTCAAGCACCGCACACGGAGTTGCGCTGCTCTCAAGCTTAAGGTTTGGTCGCGGTGATGATCGCCCGCAACGGCGCCGGATGGCCTTCGATGGTTTTGGAGGGGTCGTGCGGATCGAGAAAATCGGCCAGCGACTCTTCGATCATCCATTCCGTGGCCCGCTGTTCGTCGAGACTGGTGCGATTCATATCGACACACCGCACATCGGCAAAGCCGGCGTCCTGCAGCCAGGTGACCAGAGCGGCTATTGAGGGAATCGAGCGGACGTTCGGCATCTTGGCATAGCGCCCTTCCGGAACGAGGACTGTTGGCTCATCACCCACAACAACCAGCGTCTCCAGAATCAGTTCTCCGCCGGTCCGCAGGCAGCTCTTGAGTTCAAGCAGATGTTTGAGCGGCGCCTTGCGATGGTAAAGCACCCCCATCGAGAAAACCGAATCAAAGCAGGCCATCCCGTCTGGTAAATCCTCCATCCGCAAAGGCAACAGGTGATGCTGGCTGTCGTTGAGATAGCGCTGGATTGCCAGAAACTGCATGACAAAAATCATCACCGGGTCGATGCCGAGAACCAACTCCGCACCTTCGCCGCGCATGCGCCAGCCATGGTAGCCGTTGCCGCAACCGACATCGAGTACCTTGCGGCCGCTTAACGGCTGTATATGCGGCAGTAGCCGGTCCCACTTCCAATCGGAGCGCCACTCGGTATTGATATCGACCCCGAACAGGTTAAAAGGGCCTTTTCGCCAGGGGTGCAGAACCTGGAGGTGCTTAACCAGCTCTGCCGGGCTGAAATCTCCCAGCTCGTCAGCAAGGCCGATTTCAACCTTTGCTTTGAGTTCTATTTCTGACGGTTCAATTTCCGGTAGCCCCTGCAGGGCGTTTTGCCAACGTGGCATATCGCCGTGTCGGGCGTCGGTGAAATGCTGCGGCAGGATTTCCTGCAGTTGCACTACCCACGTTTGCTGACCCAACGCTTCGAGCTGCGGGTAGAGTGATTGATAGATCGACGGGGTGAAATTCATTTAACGGTAACCAGGGAGATGAAGTTGAAACACTGGAACCAGGGCTCGATTGTGGCGAAGCCGGCATTTTTGAGCCGCGCTTCATGGGTCGATAAAGATTCGGGAATCATGACATTTTCCAAAGCGCTGCGTTTCTGGCTGATCTCCAGATCACTGTAGCCCTGAGCCCGTTTAAACTCAAGGTGCAGTTCGTCCTGCAGTTCCTGTTGCTGCCGATCATCGAAGGCGATCTTCTCAGACAATATAAGGATGCCGCCCGGCTTGAGGCCATTGTAGATTTTTTTGAGTAGCGCGAGCCGCTCTTCCGGGGGAATGAATTGCAGGGTCAAGTTGAGGACTATAACCGAGGCGTTGTCCAATGCAACATCGCGGATATCGGAGCAGACCAACGCAACCGGAACGAATGACTCTTTATCACTCGCCAACAGCTTACCGGCCTGTTCGATCATCGCTTTCGAGTTATCGACGGCAACAATGCAACAATCTTCGGCGGTGATTCGCTGCCGCATTGACAAAGTGGCGGCACCCAAAGAACAGCCAAGGTCGTAGCAGCGGCTGCCAGACTGGGCGTACTTGCCAGCGAGAATGCCGATGTTGGCGATCATCAGGCTGTATCCCGGCACTGAACGCTGCAGCATATCAGGGAAGACGTCCGCCACTTTCTCATCGAATTTGAAATCGACAATTTCGTTCAGCGGCGTGCTGTAGATGGTGTCTGACTTTTTAGTCACGAATACATCCTGAAAAAAGAGGTGTGCCGAAAATACCGAAAGGTGGGGTCGTTTGACAATAAAAAAGGGACTGAATTGAATTCAGCCCCACATCAGCATCAATGCTCGACAGAAATAGATTGACGTTCCGTAAAGTATCTCGCCAACAACTGCCATCATCGCCCGACTTGCAGCGACTCTCCCTTTAAGGAATACGGACCACGGCATAACCCTGCAGTTGGTAGCCGGCGACTGAAACGAAACCATTGCCGACATGATCAACCTCAGGAATAATGGTCTCTTTATCCACCCCGAGGACCTGGGCCGCATAGAGACAAACCTCAAGCTTGACGCCATCTTTCTTCATCTGCCGGAGGGTAGACTGAAACTTTTCAACCTCGGCCCACTCGGCACCGTTGAAAGGGGCGCGGTTCGATGAAAGCAGCTTCACGACCGGCCCGTGGAACACTACGGCGACATTCGGCTTTTTGCTGATCGCTTTGACCTCATCCACCTCGTAAGCGTTTTTCACTGCCCAGAAGACCAGATTAGCGATTTTGGGATTCCCCTGGCTAACATCGAAGATGACTTCGTAGCTTTTCACGCCCTTAAGAGCATTGTCATAACCACCGGCCCTGACCGGTGAGGAAACAAGAACCATACAGATGGCAACGAACAAAAGACTGGCAACTTGAAAACGGTTCATTTTGGGGCAGGTTTGCATAGCTGAACTCCTTTCAGGCCTGCGGCCTTTTTGAAGGCCACGTTTCTGGTGAATAATAAAACCTTTTCTTGCCGCCTATCGCAACCCTACCCGCGAAAGATAACCTGTCAGGTCGTAATTGAATAGGTCCATTTTATTGTCCCATCAAAGCAATGGCTTGATAAAACCGAGAAACATTTTGGTGCCACGGGCGCCGATCTCCTTGCCCAACCTGTCAGTTCCCACCTGCGGAAAATTACCGACATCCCTGTAGTTTTTATAAAAATCCGGGTGGTCCGTTTCAACCGCCGTCTTTCCGTTTTTCAATTCAAAGGAGGCGGAGTATCGAAATGGCCAAAGATCAATCAGCGGGATAATGGCTGAGAGATCAACCATTATGGTATTGACCTCATCGATCCCCTCCGGTCTTTTCTTTTTGGCGACGACCCAGGAATTTTGTGGCTGCATATCGGTTTCCATGTGCGTTCTTAACATGCTGGAAAAAATTCGATCCTTTAAAACCAGTCCAGATTCGGTATTAATGTTTTCACTGCGCGGATCAAGGTTATAGGAACCAACAAAGGCGACCTCTTCATCAACCACCAGTGATTTGGCGTGCATACAAAAATATGGCGTGCTCGCCGTGGCGATTGGCCCATTCTCGAAATCCAAACCATCCTCATGCGCCGAAAGAGCTGCAGTTTCTGCCTCAAGGTTTTTCTGGTGAGCCAGCTCGGCCCTCATTTTCAGCGTTTCATAGTTCGGCATAAAGAGCCGCAAATCTCCGGGAAGTGGCTTGAATTCATAAATTTTAAAACCGAGATCATCCAGGTAGGTTTTCTTCTGTTTATAAGAGAGGGCATAAACATACCAGCTATCGGTCGCCGCCAAACTGTTGGTTGAAATCCGCATATCGATTTTTTGATTCTGCTTACGGAGTTTTTTGAACATTTTAATCGCTGGCGAAGTCAGCACCAGGTAGGGGGTCTGAATATAGACCGACTTCTTTGCCTGCGAAACCAACTCCGCCAGTTCCTCAGTGACTTCGCTATGGCCATTGGAACGAAACAGCGACCAGTGACTACTCTGGGGATCGTCGGCAACAAAATAGGCCTGATCAACAACGCGCAGGGTGTCGACAAACAATTGCGAGATCAGCTCAGACCGATCAGCCTCTTCATCAAGGGCATCGAATATACCGTTCAGAGCAAAGCTGTCCCGGGTGTGCCAGTTTTTATAGTTTCCGTTACTGTGGTGCTCTTTGACATCGACCAGCTCCGTTAAGCTGATTGAACGCTTGAAGTCCCAGTATTGATCAAAACTTCGCTTCATCTCCGCTGTCACTGGCCCAACCACCAACACATCGCGATCCTTGTAGTTCATCCCTTTCGCATGATCGTAGTAGGCGTTCTGGTAGTTCCTGCCGCCGGTAATGCCGATGAGATCATCGATGATAAATGTTTTATTATGCATGCGGCGGTTCAGGCGATCGAATTTG
>JBFFPW010000178.1:0-4271 GCA_041573815.1 Desulfuromonadales bacterium | reverse complement strand
GGATCACGATAGGAAAGGAGTGAGAAAAGCCCTCCTTCAATATTGCAACTGGCCAGCCCCCCATAAGCCCCGCCTTTCTCCCTGATTTCACGATGCAGATATCCGGATCGAAGTAGTTTGGCCAGAACAAGCAGGGCCGCCGAATCTGGATGACTAAACGGAACCGTTTTAAACGTCCGGGTGACGAAGGAAACCGGTACCGAGGTTGCCCAGCCGAATTGTCCCGGTTTTGGTTCGCTCTTGTCCGCCTCTTTTCCATTGTCAGGCCCTTCTTCAGGGAGACGCTCCAGGAATTTGACAAGACTCTTTTCGGTCGCTTTAAATGTCGGTTTCTCAGCGGTGATGGCACAGGAAAACTTATTCCGGTAAATCAGGAACTTGGAAATTTTCACAAACTTGGCGATTTCATCCTTGATTTCGTCGTCATTCATTGCCGTTAATTTGCGCACCAGGTGCAACAGGGAAATTCCTGACCACTGTTCACGAATGTGCGCCGATTTCGAAAGACAGGCGGCTCCGGCTCTGGCGGCGTAAAGATGCCCTGATCCGGGAATGGCGTTTTCAAAAGAAGTCTGTATCTGCAGTAGCACAGTCCTGATTCTGTCTGTATCGTTGAAGTCCGGCTCTGTCAGGAAATCGCCGATAATTCGAAAAAGTTCTTCCTGCTTATGATTTAGTGCTTTGCCACGGACGCTGATGACAGCTTCAAACTGGTCAGGGTTTTGTGGGTCGTCGAGGATTTCACAGTTCAAATGGACGCCACCTGTGTGAGCTTCGACCTGCTCGGCCATCTCGGTGTAGCTTTTGTCGGCAGCGCCAACCTGGGTGGCGATACTGCAATATAGAGGCAGATATGGAAGAAATTCCGGGTCAAGGCCTGCCACCGGCAGGTATGATGAAAAATAGCTGATGCCATTGGTTGGTTGAGCAAACCACTCAATGTCGACAGCGGAGATTTTACTGCTAACTGATTCAACGGGCTCCTCGTGTTCCGGAATGTCAGATAATTCGAGAGTCGGCAAGCAGGAAAGGTCCTCTTCACTCTCCTGGGTGTTTTTCAGTTCGGACGCTTTTGTGATGATATGTTTTTTCTGTTTACCGGAAAGTTTCTCCGCAGTTTTTAATAGTTTTTCAGCTGTCGCCTGATCAATCTCCCCCTGCATATTTTTATCCGGAGCCAGAGTCAGGGTGACTCGGTGCTTGTTGTTCAGCAGGTAACGGTTGATCAGGTTCGGGAAGTAATCAAGGTCTTTAATTTTTTTGCGAATCTCGTTCAGGTTGCTCTCCAGCTTGAGCGCCGAGATTGGATCATCAGCGTGCAGCCACGGCCCCATGATTTTCATCAGCAGGCCAAGCGCGTATGGGTAGCGGTCGCCGGTAACTTCCCTTTGACTAAATTCAAGGCGATGAATAACCCCCTCAATCCGCTCCTGACTGAAACCGTTTCGGGCCGTTTTTCTCAAGGTGTCCAGAATGAGGTCCTCTATGGCGACTGTTTTGTCAGGTTCTGTTGCCTGAAGACCGGCGGCGAAGTAGGTTGTGCGGTTTTCGTCCTGGAAGCCTGAACCGGGTGCCAGGTTCCCTCCGAGCTTTGAGTCGAGAAGAGCTTTGTGGAGCGGCGCCGCCGGATTGCCGAGGAGTAACATGGAGAGCAGGTTGAGAGATAGTCGGTCGAGGCTCTCTTCAATGTCGCAGGTCAGCCAGGCGGTCTGGATGATGGATTTTTTTTCGATGTTCTCGCCCGGCTCGATCGGGAAATATTCAGTAAGTTGCTGCGGGCTGGTCAACTGTTGCTCCGGAGAAATGGAGCTGTCGATTTCCAATTTTGAAAAATGAGACATCACCTGTTCGGCAACTTCTTGCAGATGCTCCTCAACAGGAATGTTGCCGTAGCTGTAAAACAGAGCATTGCTCGGATGGTAATAACGGCCGTGGAACTGACGTAAGTCGCTCCAGGTTAAATCCGGAATATCGGCCGGTTCACCACCGGAGTTGAAGCGGTAGCAGGTGGTTGGGTAAAGTGCTTTGGCGATTCGGCGATGGAGAAGTGACGACGGCGATGCCATCGCCCCTTTCATTTCATTGTAGACGACCCCTTTATACTCGAGGGGCGAAGTCGGATCTGTCGGGTCTTTGAATTCGAGCCGATGGCCTTCCTGCAGAAAATCATTCTCCCGCAGCAATGGGAAGAACGCGGCATCCAGATAGATGCCGAGAAGGTTGTTGAAATCTTTGCGGTTCCGAGTCGCAAAAGGGTAGACTGTCCAGTCGCTGGCCGTCATGGCATTCATGAAGGTGTTGAGACTTCTTTTCAACATTGAAAAGAAAGGGTCTCTGACCGGGTATCGTCGTGACCCGCAAAGGGCCGTATGTTCGAGGATGTGAGCTATGCCGGTAGAATCAGTTGGCGGCGTGCGGAAGCCGACGGCAAAAAGGTTGTTGGTGTCTTCGTTCTGCAGATGAACCCATCGCGCACCGGTTTCCTGATGGTCGAGTTGAATCAGGAGAGAGTTGAGCTCATGCAGGTTCTCAATGTTGCGGACTTTGAAACCGTGGAGGACATCACCGGTGTTCAGCTTCGAGTTTTTCATCTGGTTTTCCTTGTGAGATTTTTCAGTACAGTATAGCCGGAGATTCCCGGCTGTTCTGAATTAACTTGTATTGGTTGTTCTTTTCATGAAAAAGCCCCGCCTCGGTCGAGGCGGAGCTTTGAGTTGACTCTGAAATAGAATTACTACGAAAAAGATCAGATCTTGTTGACGTTGACTGCCTGCAGCCCCTTATCGCCATCGGTGACTTCGAAGCTGACCTTGTCGCCTTCGGCCAGTGATTTAAATCCGTCACCCTGAATAGCGGAAAAATGGACAAACACATCTTCTCCATCTTCTTGCTCAATGAAACCGAAACCTTTTGAATCGTTAAACCATTTAACTGTACCTTCTGCCATTTTCTTAATCCTCCTCTTTTTCAACCTACTCGAATGGTGCCTGACGCACCGTGTCATTTATCTGCACACTACAATTGGTCGTGCAGATTGCAAAATAAATTGGCCACAATCGGCCGTAATTGAAATAAAGATTCTTTCTCGTTTATCATATGCATGAAATCTTTGCAAGTTGCTGAAATATATTCTTTATGGTGTTGGTTTGTTTCTGTGTTGATTGCTTCTCCGTAAAGCGTGTAGTTTAATATAACCATACGTTACCGGTTCAGGCCGTTTCAGGTACAGTTCCAATCCTTGAAAGGAAGCAGGGGGCTATTATGTTGAAAGTTCGCCCGGCCGACGAGCGGGGGCATTTTCAGGCTGACTGGTTGAACAGTTACCATACCTTCTCATTTTCCACTTACTATGATCCGGCCCACATGGGTTTCCGTGCTTTACGGGTTATCAATGAAGACCGGGTGCAGCCAGGAGGCGGTTTCCCTGTCCATCCACATCGGAATATGGAGATTCTCTCTCTGGTTCTTTCCGGGTCGCTCAAGCACGAAGACAGTTCCGGCAACAGTGAGATTATCCCGGCGGGGGGAGTGCAGCTGATTTCCGCTGGCACCGGTGTGCAGCACAGTGAATATAATCCCTCGTCGGATGATGAGGTCCATTTTCTGCAAATATGGGTTCAGCCTGCACAGGAGAACCTTGAGCCGGGATACCAGTTTGCCGAATTCGATTTACGGAGTGAACCTGATAATCTTATTCCTCTGGCCAATTCTAGTGGCAGTCGCGGTGCGGTGACGATTCATCAGGACGTATCGATTGACTACCTGGAGCTGTCTCGAGGGGGACGCCTGGAAAAAGAACTTGCTGGGGGTCGATATGCCTGGGTTCAGGTCACTGTTGGCGTCGTAGATGTCAGTGGCGTGACGTTACGGGCCGGAGATGGTCTGGCGATCAGTGATGTGCAAAATATTATTTTTTCTTCTGCCGGGGGTGGTGAACTGTTGTTGTTTGACCTGGCCTGAAGTGCGGCGGCAAAAAAAGGGGGGCTCTGTAGTAAAAAAGAGTTGCTTTCCGACCCTCGACATGCTAGATAATCATCCCTTCGGGGAGTAGCGCAGCCTGGTAGCGCATCTGGTTTGGGACCAGAGGGTCGCAGGTTCGAATCCTGTCTCCCCGACCATTTTTTAAAAGCGCCAGTAGCTCAGCTGGATAGAGCATCGGCCTTCTAAGCCGAGGGTCGGGGGTTCGAGTCCTCCCTGGCGTGCCAGTCGCTCCGGGTGGATTCCCGTTGATAATCGAAAGAGCAGTTGGCAATTTTTTTTGTTCGTTTTTG
>JBFFPW010000177.1:0-4280 GCA_041573815.1 Desulfuromonadales bacterium | reverse complement strand
GGGACGGGCCTAGAAAGCTTCCAGCAGCTTCAACTCGCGGGCGGTCAGACTGAAAGACTCATTCCCCTTCTCAATCTCATAGGTTTTTCGATTGACCAGGCATTGGCCAATCTGGAACTGATCAGGCAAACTGACAACGGGGACAGGTTGATGCTTGGCCGACCGGCGCAGAACCGCGGCGATACGTGCCCGCAACTCGTGCAGACCGAACGGCTTGGTTACATAATCATCAGCGCCAAGTTCAAGACCGACCACCTTGTCAATCTCTTCACCCTTGGCCGTCAGCATGATTACCGGCGTCTGGCTGTCCTGCTTGCGAATCTCACGACAAACATCATAACCACTCATCTCTGGCATCATCACATCGAGAATTACCAGGTCGGGTTTTTCCTGAGAAAATCTATCGAGTGCAATTTGCCCGTTTTCGGCGGTGATGACCGCATAGCCTTCGGCTTCAAGCAGATCGACCAGACCGTCGCGCAAGCTGGCATCATCTTCAGCTATCAATACCCGGACACTCATGATGCCCCCTTAATTGGCAAGTTCAATTCGAAGCAGGAGCCGCCCTTTTCGCCCGGGCAGAAACTGAGAGTGCCACCCAACCCTTCGGCCAACTGGCGGGCGATACTCAAACCGAGACCGCTCCCCTGGCGCCGGGTGGTCAGCGAAGCATCAACGCGATGGAACTTGTTAAAAATCATCTGACGATGCGTCGGCGGAATACCGGGGCCGGCGTCCTTGACGCGAACGATCAGGGTTTGACCATCACGATGCAATTCAACCAACAGCTTCTTGCCGTCAGCGGCGTACTTAATGGCGTTGTCGATGAGATTAAGTACAATTTGCTCCAGAGCATCGCGGTCGCTGTCAATCGGCTGCGGCAGTTCTTCAATTTCACGAACCAGGTGTAGCCCGGCCTCTTCGATGCGCAGTAGCTGGTTGTCGAGCAATTGATGCAACAGCTCCGGCAGATCAATCTTTTCCCGTGAAAACTCTTTTTGCCCCTGCTCCAATCGGCTGAAATCAAGCACATTATTGACCAGGCGGGTCAACCGTTGGCTTTCACGAACAATAGTCTGTAAATACTTCTGCTGCTTCGCCTCATCGTCGATCCGTTTTTCACCGAGCATTTCGGCGTACATACGGATGGTGGTCAACGGTGTTTTCAGCTCATGGGAAACATTGGAAACAAAGGATGTTTTCTGCCGGGCATCGAGCTGGTTACGATGGGCCTGCCAGAGCAGCAGTGAGCCACCAAAGAGAATGGCGACGACGAAGGTGCCGACCAACAGGGCCGAAACCAGGAAAAAGCCACTATCAGCAACCGAGCTGTCAGGATTCGCATATGCCACCACCTGCCAATGCGGCAGAGCCGATATGGCGGATGTCGCCATTGGCGACTGGGAGACGATCTCCACCGGGCCGACCTGATGAAAGATGTTGCCATTGCCGTCGATCAGGGCGTAGGTCTCCCCGTAAGGCGGCACATCCGGAAAGTTGCCGAGCAGCCGACTTAAAAGCGCCATCATTTCAACCTCAACACCAATTCTTTGCGCGCTGCCGCCCCACTCGTACCAGCCGAGAAGATGCAAACGGTTGTCGGCGAACCAGTGCCGCCAGCCGCTGATACCTGCCGGTGATTCAGCCGAAGCTGCCGCGGGATAGGCCCGCCCGGCATCAGCGGCAGCAACTTTTGCCGGCGCCTGTTTGGCCAGCTGTCGCAGCTCCTTGCGCTCGAGGAGAATACTGCTGACCTGTTCGGCTTCAGCCCGGGCTTGTACCGGCAGATCTTTCGGAGGTTCGACCCAGGCCGCCTGGTTGGCAAACAGTGACAAATAACGACGGATAAAATCAGCCTCTTCATCACTCGAGGGCATTTCCGGGTCGGGATAACGCAAGCCCCGCCCTCGTTCCCAGACAAAAACATTACGCACCAGGGGATTGGAGCGTTTCCACTCTTCGAGCAGGTCAGCCTGCCGATCGAGATTACTCGCCGGGAAAGTTTGCATGGTTCCGGTCAAACCGTCTTGAACTTCGGCGATCGCCAGATCAATATTGCCGGCGATCGCAACAATACGATCGTTAGCAGTCGCCCGGGCCGAGCTCTGCAGGCGGTTCTCCTCTCCCTTAAGAAGATAAAGAGCACCGACACCCAACAGCAAGGTCGGGATCAATAGCAGCAGCCAGGTTATGATCAGTTTGAATCGGGTCATCGGTAAAAACCTTATTTTAACGCAGAGGCGGAGAGTTGGAGAGACGGGGAATCCAGAGGCTGGTTTCTGGAGGCTGGAAGTTTCCTATATTCGATCATTCTCTGCTTTTCTCTGCGGCGCAGCCTGCGTCTCTCCGTTAAAACTGCTCTTGCCTTTAAAATTTACATGTCCGGGGCGGAACGTCCACCCCGGACATCTTATCAGATTAGTAATCCTTTTGTTGTTTTCTGACTTTGTAACTTTCCGAGCGCAGCGCCTTCTTGGCGGCCGGGGCCATCGGTGCCGGGGCAGCAAAGCTGGCGGCATCCTCATCTAGCTCAGCTTCAGCTTCCTGGGCAATATCGCCAAACCCGAGAGCCTGGTTGCGCGAGGAGATCTCGGCACTCTTGGCTTTAAGCTCACGGACCGCTTCATCCTTGCGGCCGGCGTTGTAAAGGTCAAGTGCCTGGTCGCGTGCTTCAGCCAACTCGTTTTTCACCAGCTCTTCCTGAACCTTTTTGCTGGCCGAGCGGCGTACAGCTTCCTGACTCTTCGAGAAACGGACCGAGGCGACGGCGACCGAACGCTCCTCCTTGTTGGTCAGGGCGTTCTCATACGAACACCGGGCATCGGCAATCTTCTGCGTGGCATTCTCGCGGCCCGGTTCAACCAAAACTTCGATCAGTGCATACTTTTCCTGACCACCGTAGAGTTGGTTGAGGTGAATTTCAACCCGGTTGCCGCGGATGCGTCCTTCGCGGCCGATAATGCGCAGCGGACGAACACCATTCGGGCAATCGATTTCGATAATTATCTTGCGGGCGGCGACTGAAAGAACATCACCGAGTTCAGCGGCAAAGATGCGCGGCAGATCGCGGCTTGATTCGACAAAGTAATGATTGCCGTCACTGCGGTCGGCCAGCTGTGCCATCAAGTCTTCGTTGAAGTCGGTACCGATACCGATGGTGGTCACCGAGATCCCTTCCTTGATCAGCGCGGCACCCAACCGGGCCAGATCAGCCGGCGTACTCGGACCGACATTGGCCAGACCGTCAGAGAGCAGGACGACACGGTGGACATAGGAGCGATTCAGATTCTTGCGAACCTCGGCGGCGCCCTGGCTGACAGCGCCATAAAGAGCGGTATTGCCGCCGGTGCCGATACTGCGGATACGTGATTCAATCCATTCGGTATTGGCAGCGCTCTGAGGTGAGACCAGGGTCTGCACGTTATGGTCATAAACCACCAGTGAGAAGAGATCCTGCGGACCGAGGAGACGTAAAGCGGTAATTGCTGCTTCACGAGCCTTGGCGATTTTGGTACCGGACATCGAGCCGGAGCGATCCATGACCAGGGTCAGGTTGACCGGTGGTCGCTCGATTTCAATCGGGATCGCTGGCACGTCGAGATTAACCTTGATGACCGTCTTTTGGGCTTGTCCGGCCGGCAGCACAGTCCGGTCAAGTGTCAGGTCACATTCGACAAGCGGACGGGACTGTACCGGTAGTGCCAGGAACAGAATTGCGAGAATCAGGATCGGGGTGAGTAGTCTTCTTGTTGTTTTCATGGTCTTTCCTCCTTACGTTTCGATGTGAGTTGTGAGTCGCTGGGTTTGTTTAAGTTGGCCCCAGTAGATCACTTCCCCCAACGCACGTCGTCATGAGGAGGTCAAAGGTTTGTAAATTATTTGTAAAGTTTCAAAGAGGTTTCGTCAAGGATGCTGATAAATACTTATAGCATTTTCGGCTTTATTGATAAGCTGATTAACTTCAGGACAGATACCCGCCTGCACGAGGATGACAGAGTTATAAAGCCATTAATGTTTAAACACCTGTCATTCCCGACTCCGATCGGGAATCCATTTTGATGATTAATATGTCGGGTCCCGGCCCGACAGCCGGGTTCATTTCTTTATTGAGCTATAAAGAAACGAACCAAAGAAACAGCTCCCTGCCGGGGGCTTTTTTGTGCGGGGCTGGATATCTCTGTTGAACGATAGCACATGTGAGTTCGGCTTAAGCCGAACACGGTGTGTCTTCGTAGCGTTTGCGGTCAGACTGCGTTCAAGGTTGCAGAGTGCATTATGCC
>JBFFPW010000176.1:0-4281 GCA_041573815.1 Desulfuromonadales bacterium | reverse complement strand
GACGAGACTTGCATAAACGGCGTCTAGCTGGAATCCCGACGGGATGCTACCAAGAGCGGTCACGGCAGCGAGCGGCGAATTAACCCCGCCCAGACCAAACAGCGGATTGATCTGCAACAGGATGATAATGATGCCGATCCCGCTCATGAAACCGGAGATAACCGGATAGGGAACAAACTTGACGTATTTGCCGACTTTTAGCAGACCCAACACGATCTGAAAAAAGCCGGTCAACAGAACGGCCGCCATGAGGACCGCGACATCACCCTTGAACAGAACAAGGCTCGAGGCGGCGACAATCGTCATCGGCCCGGTTGGCCCGGAAATCTGAACCTTTGTCCCTCCGGCCAGGGCAGCGACAAAACCAAGAATAATCGCACCGTAAAGTCCGGCTTGGGCACCAACGCCACTGGCAACACCAAAAGCCAGGGCCAGCGGTAAAGCAATGATGCTGGCCGTCACGCCGCCAAAAATATCGCCGGCAATGCTCTTGTAAGTCATCTTTTGCATGCGCTTGTTCCGATCCGCTATAGTCTCTGGCCTGCAAGCCAGGGTGAAGTTGCTCCGGTTTGGACAAAAACCCGAGCGGTCTTGATCGATCACTACTCTCTATTGATTTTTCGCCATCCCTTTTTTGACCCTTTTTAAAGCATCAAGAATCGCTTCCCTGCTTTCGGTCTGCTCTATGATTTTACGAAAGCCTTGATCTTTCAGGGCATACCCCAGCATCGAAAGCAGATGCAGGTGGGCCCGCAGGGTCGGGCTGATTACGCAGAAAAGCGTTTTTACAGGCAAACCGTCCAATGAATGAAAGCTCACCGGGTTCTCAAGAAAAGCTAATGTGACTGTTGGTTGGGTTGTGTGGAGCAAAACCGGATTACGTGGATGGGGAATGGCAATGCCGTCACCAACCCCGGTCGAGGCCAGTTCCTCCCTGGCGATCAGGACCTTGAGCAGGTAATCCTTGTCAACGCCATCAGAGAGACGCAGGTTATTGACAAGCGACTCAAGAACAGCATCTCTCGAATCACCATCCAGGCGATAGATAATCCCGCCCGCTTCAAGCGATTCGGTTAGCGTTGGAAGCGGCATTGCTGCAGCTTCCGGCTCATCAAAGGCCACCGGCGATACACCCATCCGTCTTGAGGTCGCCCATTCAAGCAGCTCAGACTGATTGAAGCGATACTGGCCATTGACCCGGTAGGCCGGAACCAGGTCTTGCTTGATCCAGCGATAAATCGTTTTTTCTGCAACGCTCAGAATACGCGCCGCGTCCCGGACCGAGAGATTCATCAATCTTCCTTAGGCTGACAAGTTAACCAGTGACATCTTTGGACAATATGTCCCATATAGTGACATTGTCAATAGATAATTGAAGTCCGCCAACCGCGACACCCCGTCGCCGCGGTCCAGAAGACATAAAAAAGGCCCCAGCACTTTTAAGTGCTGGGGCCTTACTTTAAATGGCGCGCCGCGGAAGATTCGAACTCCCGACCTTCTGATCCGTAGTCAGACGCTCTATCCAGCTGAGCTAGCGGCGCAAAGGGTACTGTATATCGCCTATATCTATCTTCCTGTCAACCTTTTTTTGGTTGCGCAGGAATAAAATCGACCAGCGTAAAACTGAAGCGGGGATGCTGAAATGCGTGGGTTCCCGGGAATCGGCTGAACAACCAGCCGTTGAAGATCTCTTTTCCATCCTCCGACAAGCTGATCAGCGCCGCCGGATTATCGAGCTTGTTCGAGTTCGAGGTCATATCCTTCCCTTTCATAACAAAGGCGGGAAGAAACGCATTGACCTTCAGCTTCACGTCGGAGCTGGCAACCTTGAATTCGTAACCGATATCAACTGTGTACGTATCTTCACGGTTGGTCTCCTTGTTGAGAACAACGATCCGTACAGCTTTCCATTGCCCAGCAACCTCCTCCGGCACAACGATTCGGGAGAGGAGAACTTTGGCATCAGCAACCGGCTTTTTTTCAGCTTCATCGCGCCCGCAGCCTGCAGGTATCAGCAGAGCGACAATCAGAGAAAATAGTACAAGACGTGAAACATATTTATTCATGTACACAAGTCCTCAATTCAACGACACCTGTTGTAAATGGCGGAGAGGGAGGGATTCGAACCCTCGGTACGGTTGCCCGCACAACGCCTTAGCAGGGCGCCACCATCGGCCTCTCGGTCACCTCTCCGTTTTACAACTATCATTTTCAGTCAAACCTGAGATCAGGTCAACTGTGTAATTATGGCGGATGGCCAGGGATTCGAACCCCGGGTACGTTTCCGTACGCTGGTTTTCAAGACCAGTGCCTTCAGCCGCTCGGCCAGCCATCCAAATATTTAATTATGCTTCGATCTTCTCCAGACCACCCATGTAGGGGCGGAGAACATCGGGAATCACCACTGAACCATCTTCCTGCTGATAATTCTCCAGAACCGCCAACAAGGTCCGGCCGACAGCCAGTCCCGAGCCGTTCAAGGTATGAACAAAAGCCGGCTTACCCCCACCCTCAGGTCGATAGCGGATTGAGGCCCGCCGCGCCTGAAAGTCACGGAAGTTGGAACAAGATGATATCTCCCGATAAGTATCCTGTCCCGGCAACCAGACTTCAATATCAAAGGTTCGGGCGGCGGAAAAACCGATATCCCCCGTACAAAGATCAACGACCCGGTATGGCAGCTTGAGTCGGCGCAACACCTCTTCGGCGTTGTCGAGCAGTTTCTCCAGCTCAGAGTCGGAATCTTCCGGCCGGACAAACTTGACCAGCTCAACCTTGTTGAACTGGTGCTGGCGAATCAAACCGCGGGTATCCTTGCCGTGCGACCCGGCCTCCTTGCGAAAACAGGGTGTGTAGGCCGTGTAACAAATCGGCAGATCATCTCCAGACAGAATCTCGTCCCGAAAAATATTGGTGACCGGAACTTCTGCTGTCGGAATCAGAAAAAGATCAACATCTTCAGTGTGAAAAAGATCATCTTCAAACTTGGGGAGCTGTCCGGTCCCCGTCATGGATTCTCTGTTTACCATAAAGGGTGGAAGCGTTTCAACGTAATTGTGCTCGGTTGTATGCAGGTCGAGCATAAAGTTGATCAATGCTCTTTCGAGCCTGGCACCAGGTCCTTTAAGCAGGGAAAAACGTGCGCCGGAAATTTTGCCAGCCCGCTCGAAATCGAGGATGTCAAGATCCTTGCCGATATCCCAATGCGCTTTTGCTGCAAAGTTAAGTTTTGGGGCTTCACCCCAGGTACGGATTTCAACATTTTCTTCTTCACCCGTACCGATCGGGCAGTCAGCGTCGGGCAGATTCGGAAGGGTCAGCATCCGGCCCTTGAGATCATCTTCAAGCTGGCGGAGCTCTTCATCGATCTGCTTGATGCGCGCCGAAACATCCTTCATCCGGACGATCTCGTCCTGCACCGTGCTTTTATCCTTGGTCTTGCCGATCAGGGCCGAAACCTTGTTCCGTTCAGCCTTGAGCGATTCCCCTTCACCGAGCAGTTCTCGACGACGAACATCGAAATCCGCAAACCAGGAAAGATCAGCATCTTCACCGCGACTTTTCAGGCGCTCAGCGACCGAATCACTATTTTCACGCAGCAATTTGCTGTCGAGCATGACAAATCCTCTTGTCTTAAAGGAATAAAGCCCGCTATTATTAGCACCTCGGGAAAAACTCGTCAACCCTGTAAAACAGTGCATAACAAGCTTCTTATGATGTTGTTTCACAAATTTATTATTTTTTCGGTTCTGATCCTGTTCAGCACCCCCTTGGCAGCCAGTGCCGAACCGGTCAGCATCGTCGCTGTTGGCGACCTGCTCCTCGGCGGTAGCGCCACCAAAAGTGTCAAACGACATGGCTTCGCTTACCCTTTCGGGGCAACCGGGGATATAATTGCACAAGCTGATATTGCCATGGCCAACCTCGAGGCACCATTGACCGATGGCGGTGAAAAGCACCCCGATAAACAGTTTACCTTCCGGGTGCCCCCGGCTGCGGCAGCAAAAATAAAAGAAGCGGGCTTTGACCTGATGACCCTGGCCAACAACCACATTGGCGACTATGGCGAGCAAGGCGTCATCGACACACTTGAGGCACTGGAAAAGTGCGAGCTTGCTTATGCCGGCGCCGGGCGCGACCTGAAGCAGGCCAGAGCTCCGTACGTCATGGAGATCAACGGAATCAAGTTTGCCTTTCTCGCCTTCTCCAACACCTTCCCGAAATCATTTTATGCTAAAAAGGACAAGCCCGGAACGGCTCCCGGCTATTTTGAGTTTGTTG
>JBFFPW010000175.1:0-4283 GCA_041573815.1 Desulfuromonadales bacterium | reverse complement strand
GCCGATCGCCTGGCCACCCTGCCGGATGACAGCGCTCCGGAACAGGAAAAATAGCATGACAAATTTTCTGCAAAAAATAAAAGATCAGGTTCTGGTGCTGGATGGCGCCATGGGCACCATGCTGCAGGCTCGCGGCCTTAAGGCCGGCGGCTGCCCCGAGGAGATGAACCTTGAGGCACCAGATGTCGTTGCCGGTATTCACCGGGAATATGCCGAGGCAGGTTCTGATATCGTTCTCACCAATACCTTTGGCGGCAGTTCCGCAAAACTGGCCCATTACGGCCTTGAAGGCAAGGTTGAAGAGATCAATATCCGGGCCGTTGAAAATGCCCGTCAGGCGGTCGGCCCTGATCGCTTTGTTGCCGGCTCAATCGGTCCGACCGGGCGATTCGTCGAGCCGGTTGGTGATGCCTCTTTCGATGAAATGGTTACCATTTTTGGTCAGCAGGTGAAGGCCTTTGTCAAAGCTGGTGCCGACCTGATCGCCTTGGAAACATTCCTCGATATCCGTGAAATCCGCGCAGCGGCGATCGCCTGTCGTCAGTTCTCCGATCTGCCGGTGATGGCCATGATGACTTTTGACGATGGTGGCCGGACCGTACTCGGTACCCCGCCGGCAGCTGCGGCGGTCGGCCTTGACCCGTTGGTCGATGTTGTCGGCTCCAACTGTGGTCTCGGTATCGACGGCATGGCCGATATCCTCAGCCAGATGCGTTCGGCGACATCGCGGCCGCTCATTGTTCAGGCCAATGCCGGCCTGCCGGTCATGGTCGATGGTGAAACCGTTTTCCCCGGCACGCCGGAAGAGATGGTCGCTTATCATGACCGCCTGATTGAACTCGGAGTCCGGGTGATTGGCGGTTGTTGTGGCACGACACCGACGCATATCCGGGCAATCCGCCAGGCACTCGATGCTCGCGACACCGGCTGGACTCCGCCGGCCCATCGCTGTTTTCTTTCGAGCCGCACCACTATTGTCCCGGTTGGTGCCGAGGCGCCATGCGTCATTATCGGCGAGCGGATCAATCCGACCGGCAAGAAGGCCTACAGCGCCGAACTGCTGGAAGGGAAAACAGCCTACATCCGGCGTGAGGCCCAGGCGCAGATGGAAGCTGGCGCTCATCTGCTCGATGTCAATTGCGGAGCACCTGGTGTTGATGAGCCAGCCGCTCTCGAGCGGGCGGTTTATGCTGTGACCGGTGTTGCCTCGGCGCCGCTGGTCCTTGACTCGTCCGATCCCGTCGCCCTGGAAAAAGGTCTCAAGGCGGCAGATGGCAAGGTCCTGATCAATTCGGTCTCCGGTGAAGAGAAAAGTCTTAAGGCGGTCCTGCCCCTGGCGAAAAAATATGGCGCCGCCGTGATCGGTCTGACGCTCGACCAGGCCGGGATCCCGGAGACGGCCGAAGGTCGCCTGGCGGTCGCCAAAAAGATTCTGCAGGCGGCGGTAGCGATCGCTATTCCGGCCCAGGATGTGGTGATCGACTGTCTGACCCTGACCGTATCGGCTGAGCAGAAGCGGGCGCTGGAAACATTGAAAGCACTCCGTCTGGTGCGCGATGAACTCGGGCTGGCGACGGTTCTCGGTGTCAGTAATATCTCCTTCGGCCTGCCGGCCCGCCCGACCCTGTCATCGACCTTCTTTGCCATGGCTCTCGAGGCCGGACTCGGTGCCGCCATTATCAATCCGCTTGAGGAGCAAATGATGGACGCCTACCGGGCCGCCATGGTTCTGCTTAGTGCCGATGTGCGGGCCGAGAAGTATGTTGCCTGTTATGGCGGTGTTGCCGCCAAGCCGGCGAAGACGGCCGATGAAACAGCCGGGATGTCGATCCGCGAGCAGCTGGCGGCGGCTGTCATCGAGGGCGACGAAGAGGGTATTGTCTCTCTGATTGAGGCCGCCCTTGATGAAGGACTGGCGGCTCTGGAAATCAGCAACGAGGGCCTGCTCCCCGGCCTTGAAGAGGTTGGTCGACGTTTTGGCAAGAATCAACTGTTCCTGCCGCAGGTGATGCTGTCGGCTGAAACCATGCAGCGGGCGTTCGGTCGCCTCAAGCAGGAAATGACCGGGCAGGAGAACTCCTCGCTCGGAAAAATTCTCATGGCGACCGTCGAAGGTGATATTCATGATATTGGCAAGAATATTGTCTGCACCCTGTTGGAAAATCACGGCTTTGAAGTGATCGATCTTGGCAAAAATGTCCCGGCACAGAAGATCATCGACAAGGCGCTTGAGTTGAAGGTCGATGCCGTCGGTCTTTCGGCGCTGATGACAACGACATTGCAGCAAATGGAAAATACGATTGCCGCTTTGCAGGAAGCCGGAGTGAAGGTGATCACCATGGTTGGCGGCGCCGTGGTGACTCAGGATTATGCCGATAAGATTGGCGCTGATGCCTATGCTGAGGATGCCCTGGAAGCGGTCGCCAAGGTCAAGGAAATATTCCGTCATAAGACGTAATGGCATCTTGTGTCATAACGCCGAATATGCAATAATTTTCCTTTTGTCAACAATTACAGTAAGCAGGTTCGGAAATGGTTGTCGGATTCAATCACAATTTCAAATACAAAGGTGACGTTTTCCATGTTCAGACCGAAGACGGCGGACTGAATACCACCAACATTATTACCCTCCTTTATAAGGGCGGTACCATTCTCGCTCGCCAGAAAACGTCTTACTCTGACATCGCCAAGGTTGATAATCTCGACCAGGTCGTCGAAGAGCTGATGAAAGAGCAGCACAAGAACATGCTGAAGCGGCTCAAGACCGGCGATTTCGATGAAATTATTGATCAGCGCCTCAAGGGTGGTAAGGCGACGCCCGAGGAGACCGTTGCCGAGGTGAAGGCTCCGGTCGAACCGGACAAGGCGCCAGAGGTAACAGCTCCGGTCGAAACGGTGGAAACGGTGGAGGAGGAGATCGAAGAGGCGATTCCGATTCTCGAGGAGGATCTCGAAGAAGCCGAACCGGAGTTTGATCTTGATGATGTCATCCTCTCTTACCTGATGGGCGATGATGACTGAGAACTTATGAGCTTCGTATTAATATAGCGGCAGATGTCCAGAGGATGACTGCCGCGTTTTTACAGAAAAAATAGAATGAAAAGAGGATGTCAATGCCGGACCAAGCAACTCTGAAAGAACTGGAACAGACGGCCTGCAGCCTGCGGGTCGAAATCTTGAAAATGCTCAACCTGGCCAAGTCAGGACATACCGGCGGCAGTCTCTCGGCCATCGACATTCTGACGGCGCTGTTCTTTCATAAAATGCGTCATGATCCGAGCAATCCGCAGTGGGAAGAGCGGGACCGTTTCGTTCTCTCCAAGGGGCATGCCGCCCCGGCGCTTTATGCCTGCCTGGCTCAGGCCGGGTATTTTCCGCGGGAAGATCTGAAAAGTCTGCGCCGTCTCGGCAGTCATCTGCAGGGCCATCCTGACATGAACAAGACCCCCGGAGTTGAAGTCTGCACCGGTTCGTTGGGGCAGGGGCTTTCGCAGGCCGTTGGTCTCGCCCTGGCGTCCCGTCTGGCTGGTCGTGACAGCCGCATCTTCTCTGTCCTGGGCGATGGTGAAGTGCAGGAGGGCCAGATCTGGGAAGCGACCATGGCCGCTGCTCATTACGGGCTGGACAATCTCTGTGTCCTGCTTGACTGGAACGGGCTGCAGATCGATGGTGATGTCGATAAGGTGATGAATGTCGCACCCCTCGGCCCGAAATTTCTTGCTTACAACTGGCAGGTTCTTGAGGTCGACGGTCACGACATAGGAGCGATCATCAAGGCTCTTGATGAGGCAGAAAAAACCGTCGGCAAGCCGACGATGATCGTTGCCCGAACCGTCAAAGGCAAAGGGGTGCCATTCTTTGAGCACAAGGCGAGCTACCACGGCGTCCCGCCGAGTGACGATGAGCTGTCGCAGGCGCTCGAACATCTCGGGCATTCCTGATCGATTTCACCGGGCCGATAATTTTAAATAATTTCTTTCCATAAGGATACAGCCGTTGAGTACTGAAATGATAGCAACACGAGATGCCTACGGAAAAACCCTGGTCGAGCTTGGTCGGGAGAACGATAAGGTTGTTGTCCTGGATGCTGACCTGTCCGGATCGACCAAAACCGGCCTGTTTGCCAAAGAGGTTGTTGTGGGCACCCTTGATGCACTCTATGGTGATATAGCAGATGAACAGAATGGCATTACCGAAGAGCCACCTTTTGAATTCTGGCCGGCGATTGGCGAAGCTTTTGCAACCATTCCACAAAACCTTTCAGACATCAGTGACGCTCTAAG
>JBFFPW010000174.1:0-4291 GCA_041573815.1 Desulfuromonadales bacterium | reverse complement strand
CGGCCAACAAAAACATTTTACCGAACCCCTGACCTGGCACGACGCCCTCCACACCACTCAAAGGCGGCCTTAAACAGGCCGCCTTTACTATTTTACCCAGACCAATCCTCATCAAAAAACTGCCCCGGAAACGACTGTAGAAACTTGCAGAATGTCAATTCTGTGCAATAGTTCAATACAGGCTCGGAACGGGAACCATTCAAGCTATATCCCCTTGTTTTTTAATGAGAATATTAAAGCAGAACCCCAGGAGACAATCGTGGCATCCGGTATTCTGATAAGCTTTTTTCCGAAGCAGGCTGACGCGCGCACTTCCCTTTGGGAACTGAACAAAAAAGGTTTCAGACGAGCAGCGATTCTACACCGCTCCCCCGGTGGTGAAATCCACATATTTGACTTCTTTACCTGGACCCGGATTATTGGCCTGATCGTATCAATCCTGGTATTCACCCTTGCCGCATTTCTGCTTAACCTTGCCGGGACAACACAATTCCTGTTTGATCGCACACTCCCGCTGCATACAATTCTCCTGAGCGGCGCCATCACTGGCACTTGCGTCGGCCTGACGTGGTTAAGAAGATCAAAGTTCGGGATTGAAACAAAGATTCTTGATAATTACGTCCACTGCCTGATGCCTGATGAATCGGCGCTGATTCTTGAAGGACCGGTCGAAGCGATGAAGCTGCCCATGGCTGTCATCCGCGACAAGAGTGAATCACTGCCAACAATCTTTGTTCTCCACCCGACGCGGGAACATCGGATAACAGCACGCGAACTTGATGAAGAACTCAGCACAGATGATATCAACCGTCGTGCCCGGTATCGTGCAATTGACCACCAGTTGCAATCGGTTGTCAAGGGAGACGTTGAGCTTCTGAAGCGGCTGAAAAAAGAGGGGCAATGGTTTCAGCATATCTGCGCTGACCTGACAGAAGCCTGCCGTCTCGAACAGGGTGCCTCTCCGGTTGCCGAATGGATTATTGATAACGAATTCCTGGTGGCCAAGAGCATCCGCGATGTCATGTTGAACCTGCCGAAAAGCTACTATCGCGAACTGCCGGTCCTCTCCGGGCATGAATACTGGTCCGGGCTGCCCTGCATTTACGAGTTGGCCAAGGAGCTTGTTTTTGACAACGAATCAAGGCTGAACCGGGAAAACATCCTGACCTTCATCAACGCCTATCAAACTATCAACAAATTAACCATTGGCGAACTCTGGGCGGTTCCGCAAATGCTGCGCATTGCCCTGGTGGAAAGCATCCTTGATCTCGCTATCAGGGTCCATAACGACATGCGGGAAAGACAGCTGGCCGCTTTCTGGGCCAACCGTTTCATTGCTGCCAATCGCCGTGACGCAACCCTGGTTTTTTCCGTATTGGCGGAGCTTGATGACAGGCACCCGGAACCAAGCCCTTATTTCTGTTCACAACTGGTCAGCCTGCTTTATGACCAGGCAGCGACACTTGCCCCGATTGAAGGATGGCTGGAACGCAGACTTGGCCAATCGGCAAATGAAATAAACTTCATCGAACAAAACAGGCAGGCCAGAGACCAACTGCTGATTGAATCATCCTTCACCAGCATTCGCCAACTGACCCAGATCGACTGGCGGGATATTTTTGAAGAACTCAGCTGGGTAGAAAAAATACTGAACACCGACCCGGCCGACGTTTACCGTTCGATGGACTTCCAGACCAGGGACAACTACCGTCAAGTCATCAAACGCTTTGCCTTTCGCAGTGGTCGCAGCGAAGACGATATCGCCCGGGCGGCTATCGAGATCGCATCGGCATCAGACAGCCACATCGGCACTGTCCTGCTGGGTCAGCAAAAAAAACAACTGGAAGAAAAAATACATTGTCAGGATACGCTCGGCCAGCGCCTGCATTCAGCAGTGCGTAAACACCATGCAACAATCTATTTTAGTGGTCTGCTGTTATTATGGCTGCCGATATACGCTGCCGTTTGCCACTATGCCTTGGCAGGACAGCCTGTGAGTTTAAAACTTATCCTGGTGCTGTTATTAGCCGTCCCCACAAGCCAGCTATCCCTCGAACTCCTTAACTACCTGAGCACCCGCCTGCTCACCCCCCGGGCACTGCCAAAGATGAATTTCGAGGAGACAGGAATCCCGGATGAATACAAAACGCTCGTCGTTATTCCTACCCTGCTGATGCATGGAGAGTCGATCCGCCACGAAACGGAAAAACTGGAAATTCGTTTCATGGCCAATCGCGACCCAAACCTGAGTTACGGACTGTTTACTGATTATACGGATTCAAAAAAAGAAAAAAATATTGACGATCAGAAGCTGCTTCAACTTGCGGTCAACAACATCAATGAACTCAATCGTCGCTACGATACCGACGCTTTTTACCTGTTCCACCGCGAACGGACATGGTGCGAATCGGAGCAAAAATTCATCGGATGGGAACGCAAGCGGGGCAAACTCGAGGAACTGAACAAACTGATCGATGGCACCCATCCCGAAAGTGCCGACAAACTGGTGCACGCCGGCAACCCTGAGCATTTACCCGACATAAGATTCATTATCACCCTTGACAGTGACACGCAGCTTCCGCATGGCACTGCACGGCGGATGATTGAAACCCTGGCACATCCGCTGAATCAGCCGCGCATTGATGATCATGGCAGAATCGCCGCAGGAACTTACACCATCCTGCAACCAAGAGTGACCGCATCCCTGCAAAGCACCAGCCAGTCGGCTTTCAGCCAGATTTACGCTGATGCCGTCGGCGTCGACCCCTACACCCGGGTGGTCTCCGATGTTTACCAGGATCTGACCGGTGAAGGTTCCTACCACGGCAAGGGCATCTATGATGTCAGGGCCTTCAGCAAGATTCTTTCCGGTAATTTCCCGGAAGAACTGGTCCTCAGCCATGACCTGATTGAAGGTGCCCATGTCAGAACGGCCCTGGTCAGCGACATCGAACTGTTCGACGATTTCCCACAAGACTACCTCGGTTATATTACGCGTATGCGCCGATGGATTCGCGGCGACTGGCAAATTTTCAGCTGGATATTCCCCTGGGTGCCACATAGCAGTGGTGGCTTCCGCAAAAATCCGATCTCCCTTTTCAACCGCTGGAAAATTTTTGACAACCTGCGCCGGAGCCTGTTGCCGACCTGCAACCTGACCTTGCTGGTCATTGCCTGGCTGACTTCACATATGACCGCAGAAGTCGTCATGATGCTCATCGGTATCCAGATTTTTTTCAGCCCCCTTTCACAAATATTCTCTGCGGTGACAACCCGCAAGGGCTGGCGCAATTTTTCACCATCAATCCACATCAACCACCTGCAACGGGCATTGGCAGAAATCGCCTTGCTACCCCATCAGGCCTGGATCACCTCAACCGCCATTATACAGGCCGGGTATCGCCTGTTTATCTCACATCGCAACCTGCTGGAATGGACAACCGCCTACGCGGCACAAAACACTGTGGGCCGCAGGCGAAAGTTGTTTACCGTATCACTCGTCGTCGCGTCGGTGTCATCGACGGCCATCGCTTTCAGCCTGGTTGAGTGGATGCCAACCAACCTCATGATCGCCGGCCCCTGGCTGCTGCTCTGGTTCTTCTCGCCATTTTTCGGTTGGCTTTTGACCTCCCGACCGAAAGAAAAAAGCCTCCAGGAGCTTCTGCCGGATCGCGACATTCTCTTTCTGCGTCAAATCACTCGACGCACCTGGCGTTTCTTTGCTGATTTCGTCAACGAAAGTACCTCATGGCTACCGCCCGACAACTACCAGGTTTCGCACCAAAACCATGTCGCCATGCGGACCAGTCCGACCAATATCGGTTTCTGGATGCTGAGTACCCTTGCGGCACATGATTCAGGTTATCTGACCCAGGATCAGACGCTGGACAAGCTGCAAGCCACCATGCAAAGCCTGAACAAACTTGCACGCTACGAAGGGCACCTGCTGAACTGGTACGACATCCAGTCGCTGACCCCGCTCGAACCACGCTATGTCTCAGCCGTCGACAGCGGTAATTTTCTCGGCGCGCTCTGGACGCTGCAACAGGGCCTGCAGGATCAGTTCAACAATGAAATCATCAACAAGACGACGTTCCAGGGCCTGCACGACACCGGCCTTATTCTGCAGCGGCATCTCAATCCAGACAACGGTTTCAGACCATCGGCAAAAGAGCTGCAGCGGCTGCTCGACGCCTTGAGCAAGCCGCCACGGCGAATATTCGATCAACTCACACTTCTCAAACAGACACAAAAAAACGTTGCCACATATATCGCAACACTGCTGCAGGAT
>JBFFPW010000173.1:0-4349 GCA_041573815.1 Desulfuromonadales bacterium | reverse complement strand
GTAGTGCCGCCGGCAGCCTGGTCGCCTATGCTCTCCGGATAACCGACATCAATCCAATTCCGTATCATTTACTGTTTGAACGTTTCCTCAACCCGGAACGTGTCAGCATGCCTGATATCGACGTCGATTTCTGTATTTATGGTCGTGAGGAAGTTATTAACTATGTGCGCGAGCATTATGGTGAGCAAAACGTCGCACAGATTATTACTTTCGGAACCATGCAGGCCAAAGGGGTCATACGCGATGTCGGTCGTGCCCTGAATATGCCGTACGGTGAAGTCGACCGGATTGCCAAGATGGTGCCGAACCAACTTGGTATTACCCTCAAGCAAGCTCTCGGTATGGAACCGCAACTCCGTGATCTTGGTAAAAAAGATCCAAAGTGTAAACAACTAATCGATATCTCCCTCTCTCTCGAGGGGTTAACCCGACATGCGTCGACTCATGCGGCCGGTGTCGTTGTCACGCCGAATCCCCTGACCGAATATCTGCCGCTCTATTCTGATCCGAAAACCGGCGCCCAGGTCACTCAATATTCGATGAAATATGTCGAAGAGATCGGTCTGGTCAAGTTTGATTTTCTCGGCCTGAAAACGCTGACTGTTATTGATAACTGCCTGCGCCATGTGCACAAGAATGAACCGGACTTCAACCTGAGTCTGGTGGCGGATGACGATCCGAAAACCTACGAGCTTCTGACCCGTGGTGAAACGACCGGAGTCTTTCAGCTTGAGTCTGGTGGCATGAAGGAGCTTCTGGTCAAGTTGAAGCCGAGCTGCTTCGAGGATATCATCGCTGTCTGCGCGCTCTATCGTCCCGGCCCTCTCGGTTCCGGTATGGTCGATGATTTCATCATGCGTAAGCATGGCAAGCGGAAGATCGTTTATGATTTTCCCGAGCTTGAACCAATTCTGAAAGATACCTACGGGATCATCGTCTATCAGGAACAGGTTATGCAGATCGCCCAGGTCTTGGCAGACTACACCCTCGGCGGCGCCGACTTGTTGCGGCGGGCGATGGGCAAAAAGAAGCCTGAGGAGATGGCCAAGCAGAAGCAAATTTTCCTCGATGGTGCCAAAAACAAAAATCTCAATACCAAGAAGGCAACCTCTGTCTTTGATCTGATGGAGAAATTTGCCGAGTATGGTTTCAATAAGTCGCATTCGGCCGCTTATGCCCTGATTGCTTTCCAGACGGCCTATCTTAAAACCCATTACCCGGTCGAATTCATGGCAGCACTTCTGACCGAGGATATGGAAAATACCGACAAGGTTATCAAAAACATTGGTGATGTCCGTGCCATGGGCATCGATGTTCTCCCTCCCGACCTCAATGAATCAGAACGCTCCTTTACTGTTCATGCGAACTCAATCCGTTTTGGACTCGGTGCGGTCAAGGGTGTTGGAGCTGCCGCCCTTGAGTCAATTGTTGAAGTTCGTCAGGGGGAACCATTTAAAAGCCTAAATGATTTCTGTGAGCGGGTTGACTTGCGTAAGGTTAACCGTCGTGTGCTTGAGGCGCTGGTCAAATGCGGAGCTTTTGATTCCCTCGGTGGCAAACGTTCTCAATATATGGCCTCGGTTGATGATGCTATTGAGATGGGTCAGAAGCTGCAGAAAGAAAAAATTAGTGGTCAGGAATCGCTCTTCGGTACCGAAGAGCTCGTCTCGCAGGGTGGTAACAGTTACGGGACTCTCCCGGATATTGAAGAGTGGGCTGAAAATGTTCTTCTTTCCAATGAAAAAGAGGCTCTCGGGTTCTATATCACCGGTCACCCATTGGCCCGGCACAGTGAAGCGATCAAGCGTTTTTCAACCTGTGAAACGGCCAACCTGAATGAGCGTGCTGATCGGGAAGAGGTTAGGATTTGTGGCCTGGTTTCCGGAATTAAGGAGTTGGCGACCAAAAGAGGTGAGCGGATGGCCCGGGTTATCCTCGAGGATCTTTCCGGGTCGGTTGAAACGATTGTTTTCCCCGAAGTCTATAAGTCAGCGGCTGAACTTCTTAACAGTGAAGAGCCTTTACTGGTCAGTGGAACCCTTGATGCCGGCGAAGAAAGCTGTAAAATACTGGTGTCAGACGTGGTTTTGCTGCGTGATGTCAAGGCGAAGCAGACCTCGCGGGTGCATTTCCGTTTAACGACGCCTGGGCTTGATAAAGACCAGTTGCGGCAGCTTCGTGATCTGTTGCTGAAGCATCGCGGTGGATGTGATGCCCTGTTGCATCTGGTTGTTCCAAACAGGAGCGAGACCCTGATTCGATTGCCGGAAAATCTTAAAGTTGCAGCAACTGATCAATTAATGGATGATACGGAACGACTTTTCAGCTACAATGTCGTCACTTTTGAATAGAAACAGGAGTTTTAAATGCAATTCTTTCTTGATTTTGAAAAGCCGTTGGTTGAGCTGAGAAAAAAGATTAACGAGCTTCGTGACTACTCCACTGATAATGTCGACTTCTCTGGTGAACTGAAAAAGCTGGAAAAGAAGGCCGAAAAACTCCGTAAGGATATTTTTTCTAATTTGACCCGCTGGCAGCGTACCCAGTTGGCCCGGCATCAGGCCCGGCCCTATACGCTGGATTACGTCAATAATGTTTTTACTGACTTTTTCGAAGTACATGGTGATCGAAATTACCGTGATGATCCGGCTTTGGTTTGTGGTTTTGCCCGTTTTGATGGTCAACCTTGTGCAGTGATCGGTCATCAGAAAGGCCGCGATACCAAGGAAAAGGTTTATCGTAATTTCGGCATGCCGAATCCGGAAGGTTATCGTAAAGCGTTGCGGGTCATGAAAATGGCTGAGCAATTCGGCCTGCCAATCTTTACCTTTGTTGATACTCCCGGTGCGTTCCCTGGTATCGGAGCTGAGGAGCGTGGTCAGGCTGAAGCGATTGCCCGCAACCTGCGGGAAATGTCAGACATCAAAGTTCCTATCATTGTTACCGTAACTGGTGAAGGTGGATCGGGCGGTGCTTTGGCGATCGCTGTTGGCAACAAGGTCATGATGATGGAGTATTCGGTTTATGCTGTCATCTCGCCGGAAGGTTGTGCGGCTATCCTCTGGAATGACGGCGCCCTTGGCCCACAGGCGGCTGAGGCTTTGAAGCTGACGGCTACGGATGTCAATGAGCTCGGTTGTGTTATTGATGATGTGATTCCGGAACCGGAAGGTGGCGCTCATAACGATCCGATCGCAGCTGCTGCGAACGTCAAGGAATACCTCAAGAAGCATCTTGATGAGCTGAAGAAGCTATCGCCGGAAGAATTGGTTGAACAGCGTTATCAGAAATACCGGGCGATGTCCCGGATCGAGGAATAAGCGGGCGGAGACTCTCGATGCCTGATACGAAACGCTTTGACGTTGTCGGTCTCGGTCAGTGCTCCTTTGACATTCTCGGTCGGCTATCAGAATTTCCTGCACCTGATCAAAAATCAGAACTCAATGAAATAAAATTCCAGGGCGGTGGGCCAGTAGCCACCGCCCTGGTTGCGTTATCACGTCTTGGTGTGTCCGTGTCGTTTTGTGGCCGGGTTGGTGATGATGACTTTGGTCAAAAGATTCAGGCTGGGCTGGTAGAAGAAAATGTTGATTGCCGCTCGCTATTGATTGATAAAGGTGCAACCAGCCAGGTTGCTTTTATTGCAGTCGTTGAGGGTGGTCATCGTAATATCTTCTGGCACCGTGGTACGGCCCGCCCGATAAAAGCGAATGAGGTTGATAATACTCTGATCGCCCAGTCGAAGGTTTTGCATCTTGATGGCTTGCAGCATGAGGCCTCAGTTGCTGCCGCTCGAACCGCCAGGGACAACGGAGTGATCACCGTTCTTGATGGGGGCTCAGTCCGTGAAGGAACCGCTGCGTTGCTACCGCTGATCGATCATCTGGTGGTCAGCGAGAAATTTGCCAATCAATTAATCCCTGAAGGGTCTGTTGAAGAAAAACTGGGAGTTCTTCTCTCTTTTGGTGCGGTTGCCGCAACGATCACTTCCGGAGTGAAAGGGTCCTGGACGCAAGAACGGGGAGGGCTGGCGTTTCATCAGGCGACTTTCAATGTTGATGTTGTCGATACGACCGGCTGTGGTGATGTTTTTCACGGTGCCTATATCTACGGATTGTTGCAGGGATGGGAACTTCCACGTATTGTAAAGGCTGCTGCCGCTTGCGCGGCGCTTAAGACCCGGCAACTTGGTGGGCGGACAGCAATACCAACTTTAGCTGAAATTATTAACATAATAGATACTAAGGTAATTTAAGTATAATTAAAATACTTTACAATAAGCATTAGAAAGTATAGGTAAAATAATGAAAACACACAAGATATTAAAGTATACTATAAATATACTATTG
>JBFFPW010000172.1:0-4350 GCA_041573815.1 Desulfuromonadales bacterium | reverse complement strand
CGGATATTGTCGGATGATGTTGACGGCTTGCGCCGTCAGTATTGGGCCGATTATGGTGTCACCTTGCAGGGACTGATTCGCCATCATGATATCGATGCCGAGGATTACCTGCATTATGTTCATGATATCGATGTCAAGTCGCGTATTGCCGCCGACCCGGTTCTGCGTGACCGACTCGATGATATCGATGCGCCCTGCTATGTCTTCACCAATGGTTCGCGCGCCCATGCTGAACGGGTTCTTGCCTGCCTCGGGATCGATCAACAATTTGACGAGATTTTTGACATCAGGATCGCCTCTTACCGTCCGAAACCGTTTCAGGACCCTTACCGGGAAGTCTTGCGTAAAATTGACTGCCAGCCGCAGAGAAGTGTCATGGTTGAAGATTCTATCGACAACCTGATGACGGCGCGGGAGCTGGGGATGAGAACGGTCCTGGTTCGCGAACAGGAGCAGGATGGGCGCTTCGATGCCCATGTTGAAAGTGCGGCCGAAGCGGCCACTGTTATCAGCAACTGGTTAAAATAAACAAAAGGTCGCAAACTATGACGAAAGAATTTAATCAGCCGATAGGGGCCCATATGTCGATCTCCGGCGGGCTGCATCTTGCCTTCCAGCGGGGTGAAGAGGTCGGTTGCACCGCCATGCAGGTTTTTACCAAAAATGCCAGCCAGTGGCGCGGCAAGCCGATCAGTGATGATGACGCCAGACTGTTCAAGGAGGCCTGGGAGAAGAGTCCGATCGGGCCGGTTATTGCCCATGATACCTACCTGATCAATCTGGCGGCGACCGACGATGAAAAATGGGCCAAGTCGAAAGCGGCTTTCGCCGATGAGATGGAGCGCTGCTCAAAGCTCGGTATTCCGGGGTTGGTGATGCACCCCGGTTCGCATCTTGGCGAAGGTGAAGAGTCCGGGCTGGCCAAGGTTTGTGTTGCCTTCAAGGAGATCTTTGCCGAGACCCCGGATGACGTCACCGTGCTGATTGAAAACACCGCCGGTCAGGGGACAAACCTCGGCTGGCGATTTGAACATCTGGCGGCAATTCTCGATGGTGTGCCGGAGGGGCGCTTTGGTGTCTGTTTCGACACCTGCCATGCTTTTGCGGCCGGTTACGACCTAACTTCAACGGACGGTTTTTCTGCAGTGATGGCTGAATTCGATCGGCTGATCGGCGTTGACAAGATCAAGGCCTTCCATGTGAACGATGCCAAAAAACCTCTCGCCTCGCGGGTCGACCGACATGAACAGCTCGGCGAAGGTTTCGTCGGTCGTGAAGGGTTTAAGGCGCTGATGCAGGATGCACGGTTTTTCGATGTTCCGAAAATACTCGAAACGCCGAAAGGTGACAATAACGATCTGGACCTGAAAAATCTGGCTCTGCTCAGGGAGTTGGCCGGATGAGACTGGTAGTTCAGCGGGTATCGGCGGCTTCCGTCGAGGTCGATGGCGACATTGTTGGCGCCATCGGTCGGGGGCTTTTGGTGCTCCTCGGAGTTGGACAGGATGATGAAGAGAAGGATGCGAGCTATCTGGCCGACAAGGTTGCATCCTTGCGGATCTTCGAGGATGATGCTGGCAAGATGAATCGCTCTGTTGAGGATATTTCCGGGGCGGTTCTTGCCGTTTCCCAGTTCACTCTTTACGGTGATTGCCGCAAGGGGCGCCGTCCCGGTTTCAGTGATGCCGCAGCTCCCGAGAAGGCGAACGAACTTTATCAATGTTTTGTCGCTGGCCTGCAACAACGCGGGCTCGAAGTGGCGACGGGCATTTTTCAGGCTGACATGGCGGTACAGCTGGTCAATGATGGGCCGGTGACATTGCTGCTCGACAGCCGGAAAGAATTCTGATGGAAGAAGACTACGACGAAGAAGAATACAAAACCAAAGGCCGTGGGCGCTCGATAAAAAAACGCGCCGCCAAGGCGGTTGAGCATCTGGCGGATCGTCTGGTCGAGCTGCCGGAAACCGAACTGCCGAATCTGCCTCTGGAGAAGGAACTGTACGCCGAATTGATCGAGGTCCGCCAGACCAAAGGACATAGTTCGCGCAAGCGGTCGATCAAGCACTTCTCCGGCTTGTTGCGACGTGACGATGAGGCCCGTGAGGCGTTGCAGGAGGCGTTGACTCAGTTCGATATGAAACATGGTCAGGAGACCGAAGGTCATCATGACCTTGAAAAACTGCGGGAAAGGCTCTGTTCGCCTGAAGAACATGAGGCTGCCCTGCAGGAAGTCGCATCCAGGTTCCCGGCTGTCGACTGCAAGGCCCTGCAGCGGTTGATCAAGTCGGTTGAGCATGGCAAGGACAAAAGAGCCTATCGGGAAATCTTTCGGCGGCTGCGCGATGCGCAAGGACCGAAGGAAGCCTGAAGAACAATTTTAACGCAGGACTTTGTCCGCAGAGACGCAGAGAAAAGCAAAATCCATTAAACTTTTTGGTTTTCTCTGCGGCGTCAGCCTGCGACTCTGCGTTAAAGAAAAAGGTATTTCCTGAAAGATGTGCTTTCAAACTTTACGTACTCTACGGACTTTTCGTGAGGGAAAATAAAAAAGGCCCGCTCAAGAAGAGCGGGCCTTTAATGTTTTATCGGAATGAAAATTACAGGGCTTTTTTGATCAAGCCTTCGAGTTGGTTCTTTGGAACCGCGCCGACAACCTGATCAACGACCTGGCCGTCTTTGAACAGGATCAGGGTCGGAATGCCGCGCACACCGAACTGACCCGGTGTCGCAGGGTTCTCATCAACATTCAACTTGCCTATTTTAACCTGGCCGTCATACTCCTCAGCCAGTTCATCAACGACCGGACTGATCGCTTTGCAGGGTGCGCACCAGGAGGCCCAGAAATCAACCAGAACCGGGGTCGAGGATTGCAGAACGTCTGCTTCAAATGCGTCGTCCGACAGCTGTACAACTTTATCGCTTGCCATGTTTCTCTCCTTTATCTGCAAGGTAATGATTTGCTATTGTGTGCTGACATCATAGATTACGGCTGAAAAAAATCAAGAACAAATATTGTTACATGACCGGCTCTCCTTGACAGGTCGGGTTCCGATTCCTATCATGCCTGAAAGCGATAATTGCGGGGGTTGAAATGATTCATGATAAATTAGTGCGAGCGGCTGAAGATCAGAAAGAACTTCTCAATGAAATATTGATAACCCATGCCGGGGCATTTGAGTCTTTTGCCCGGGATGTTGTCAAGGCCTTCAATGGTGAAGGGCGTTTGATTATCGTCGGCAGCGGTACCTTGGGGGCTGTTGCCAACCTTGTCGCCAACCTGTTCAGCCATCGTCTGTCGATCGACCGGCCGATGTTGCCGGCCATCTCTCTTTGCCAGAATCCGATTCTGGCAACGTCACTGGCCATCGACAGTCAGGGTGACCAGTATTTCGTTCGGCAGCTCAAAATGCTTGCCCGGCCCGGAGATGTCCTGTTGGTTTTTGATGATCCGCACCATGATATTGCCGTGCGCGAAGCGATGTTGGCGGCCCGGAGTCTTGGCTGCAAAGTCAGCAAGATCTGTCTCTGTGCTGATGATGATGGCGGGGAACCCGATTATCTTTTCTGTTTTCCCCAGATTCCACCGGCCCGCGGAATCGAAGCGGCGGTCTTTTTTGGCAGCCTGCTTTGTGAACTGGTCGAGGGAGAACTCTTTGGTATCTGACCTGTCCGTGGGAGCGTGTTTTGACTGATTATCCCGTGATGCTTCGCCTGGCGGGTCGCCGGTGTCTGGTCGTCGGCGCCGGGCAGGTCGGTCTGCGCAAGCTCAAAGGTCTGCTTCAGGCTGGTGCCGAGGTCGTCCTGGTTGACCCGTGTCTGCCGGCAGAAAACCTTCCCGAAAATGTCGAAATCGTCACCCGACCCTTCTGCGATGAAGACCTTGCCGGTGCCTGTCTGGTCTTTGCTGCGACGGACGATGCGGCTATCAATCAGTCGATAGCGGTTGCAGCTGAAAAGCGGGGCATTCCGGTCAATATTGCCGACGACCCAGGGGGCAGTGATTTTATCTTGCCGGCCCGTTTCAGCAAGGGCGATTTGACCGTTGCTGTCGCGACCGGTGGGGTCAATCCGGCAGTTGCCGCAATGGTCCGGGATGCAATTGAAAAAGAGCTGCCCGATGAATGGCAAATATTCCTTGAAATAGCCGGAAATCTGCGCGCCAGACGGTTGACAAGCAACTCTAAGTCCGCTTACAATCAGCAGGTTTTGCAGAATCTTGTCAGACATGGGGTGCTGACAATGATTGAGAATCTGGATGTGGCCGGAATTGACCAACTGCTTGAAGCGGAATTCGGCAAAGGTTATTCACTGGCTGACCTCGAAATCAGCCTGTCATAAGGACCGTCAT
>JBFFPW010000171.1:0-4360 GCA_041573815.1 Desulfuromonadales bacterium | reverse complement strand
GCTTTAACTAAAGCCAGAGAATTGCGTCAACGGATGACGGACGCCGAATTAATGCTATGGCGTCGATTGAGGACAAAACAGGTCTTTGGATGCAAGTTCAGGCGACAACACCAAATAGGGCCTTTTATTGTCGATTTCGTGTGCCTGGAAAAGAAATTAGTTGTTGAAGTCGATGGCAGTCAACATCTGGAAAATAGCAGTTATGATAATTCGCGCACACATTTCCTCGAAGAGAGAAGTTATTGTGTTGCCCGCTTCTGGAATCATGATGTTTTACTGCATACTGAAGATGTTCTTGATCGAATTGCAGAATATTTAGAATCACCCTCACCCCAACCCTCTCCCTGACAGGGAGAGGGAGGGATAGTTTTTTTATGGACCCATGGCAACAACAACTCAACGACGCTCTTTCTGACCCCCTGCAGATAGCGAATACCCTCGACCTTGATGTCGGTATGGTCAAGGCGGTCTCCGAAAAATATCCGGTCCGCTTGACGCCCTACCTGTTGTCACAGATGGGAAGTGCCGACCATCCTCTCTGGCAACAGTTTGTTCCGAATCAGATTGAGTTGCTGGACGATAATTTACCGGCAGACCCTCTGTCTGAAACGGAAAAATCTCCGGTACCGGCTGTTGTGCATCGTTATCCCGGCCGGGTTCTTCTGCTGGCCGCCAACAGTTGTGCCGCCTATTGCCGCTTCTGTACCCGCAAGCGCCGGGTCGGCATCTCCGAACAAGCTCTCTCGTTTGGTCAGGTGTTGGACGGCATCGATTATATCGCTACTCAGCCCGAGATCAGCGAGGTGCTTATTTCCGGCGGCGATCCGTTGACCATGAGTGATGGCCTTATTCGTGAAATTCTGGCTCGTTTACGAAAAATAAAGCACGTCGAAATTCTCCGCATCGCCACCCGGATGCCAGCGGTGCTGCCGGAACGGATAACGCCGCAACTGGCGACCCTGCTCGGGCGCTATCAACCGCTCTATCTGACGACCCATTTTAATCATCCGACAGAACTGACGGCTGAGGTGGCTGATGCCATTTCACTGCTGGCTGATGCGGGGGTGCCCCTGGCGAACCAGACGGTTTTGCTTCGCGGGGTGAATGACGATGTTGAAGTACTGGCCGGGCTCTGTTCCGGTTTGTTGAAGATGAGGATACGTCCCTATTATCTGCATCAGATGGACCCGGCCCGCGGAACCGGTCATTTTCAGGTATCCTTATCAAAAGGGCTCGTGTTGGTCGAAGGTTTACGGAAGCGGGTTTCCGGCCTCGCCATGCCGCACTATATTGTCGATACTCCGGGCGGCCACGGTAAGGTCGAGCTGGTTGCAGACAATATCGTCGCCAGAAATGAGAATGATTGGATCTTGCGGGCTCCGGACGGCACATCGGTGGTCGTCAGCAGCCAGGGAGGTTGAATGGAACCGACACTACACAAACATGGCAGCCGCAACCAGTTTGCCAGCGATAACTATGCCGGTATCTGTCCGGAAGCCTGGCAGGCGATGCAGGAGGCGAACCACGGGTTCTCCAATTCCTACGGCGATGATATCTGGACGGAAAAAGCCTGTAATGCTTTGCGGGAGTTTTTTGATGCCGAATGTCAGGTCTTCTTTGTCTTTAACGGCACCGCTGCCAATTCTCTGGCGTTAGCATCACTCTGCCGTTCCTATCACAGCATTATCTGCCATGAAATGGCGCATATCGAGACCGATGAGTGTGGTGCGCCTGAATTCTTTTCCAATGGTACCAAGGTTCTGCTGGTTCCCGGAGCCGATGGCAAGGTTGATCTTGAGGCGATTGCCAACACGGTGACCCGTCGGGTCGATATCCATTATCCGAAGCCGAAAGTGCTCTCAATTACCCAGGCGACCGAGTTGGGCGGTGTTTATACCCCGAACGAGTTGCAGGCGATCAGGGCGGTCGCCGATGAGCATGATCTGAAGCTGCATATGGATGGTGCCCGGTTCGCCAATGCGGTCGCCTCTCTTGATGTCGCTCCGAAAGAGATCAGCTGGCAGGCTGGTGTTGATGTGCTGACCTTCGGTGGTGCCAAGAACGGCATGGCGATTGGTGAAGCGGTTGTCTTCTTCGATCCTGAGCTGGCCGAAGAGTTTGACTACCGCTGCAAGCAGGCCGGTCAACTGGCATCGAAAATGCGTTACCTCTCGGCGCCGTGGTATGGAATGCTGCAGAATGATGTGCTGATCAAGTATGCGGCCCACGCCAACCAGATGGCGCGTGACCTGGCCGATGATCTGCAAACAGTCCCAGGGGTTGAAATTGTCCATCCGGTGGCCGCCAACGCGGTTTTCGTCCGGATGCCGGAACACCTCCTGAAGGCACTCCTCGATCGCGGCTGGTATTTTTATACGTTTATCGGTACCGGTGAAGCCCGCCTGATGTGCTCCTGGCAGACCACCGAAGAGGATATTGCCGAACTGGTCAGTGACCTGCGCGAGCTGGCCGGAGTCGCCTGATGATCATTGATGCGGTCACTCCAGACCATTTTGCAGCCGCTCGCCGACTGTTTAGAGAGTATGTCGCTGCGATCGGGGTCGATCTTGAGTTTCAGGGGTTCAGTGACGAGCTCGATTCCTTGCCGGGCGAGTATGATTCGCCGGCCGGTGCTTTACTGTTGGCCGAAGAGGAGGGTGAGTACGTCGGCTGTGTTGCCTTGCGCAGGCTCGAAAAAGATATTTGTGAAATGAAACGGCTTTATGTCGCGCCGGCCGGTCGTGGCCGGGGGCTTGGTCTTAAATTGGCCGAGGCGATCATTGTCCGGGCCTGTGAACTCGATTATAAAAAAATGCGCCTCGATACATTGGCAACAATGACCGAGGCGCGGCAGTTGTATTCTTCACTTGGTTTCCAGTCGATTGATACCTATTGCCACAACCCTCTGCCGGGAGCAGAGTTCTACGAACTGGAATTGTGATCCTGTTATTGTGCCGGAGAAGGCTCACTGTTCTGGAACTGTTTTAGGGGCTGGTTGCAGATTAGATCGTAAATCAAAATGGATTCCCGATCAGGTCGAAAATGACATGCTCTGATTTGACCCCCTTCACCACAACCGTCGCCTGCCAGGGGAGAGGGAGTCATGTTCTTCTCTGCACCTCTCTATCCTCCGCCCCTGCGTTAAATTGTCACAGAAATCCGGCAATTTGGGACTTTATAGAATCTCCCCTATCAATGTGAAATTAAGGCTTGTCATCACATAGGTTCCGTATAATTCTCTTTTACCTTTTACCTTTTACCTAACATTCCTTCTTTCATGTCGGCATCCGCCGGCTGCTCGCCGAGATAAATCAGCAGTACACCTTGAACCAGTTCTTGCGACGCGACCGAACCGAGATCTTTGCCGTTGTGGGTGGCGGAAACTTTGCCATCTGCTGTCAAAATAAGATCAACCTGGTCGCCGGCAACAAAGTCATTTTTAAAGAGTGCTAAAAAGGCCCGTGCTTCGGGTGTTGCGACCAACTGCGGCGAGTTTTTCTGGAAACCTTCAGCAAAGGCGTCGACAATCTTCTTTTTCTCGACTTCCTTGTAGAGAAAGTCCATCCTGATCAGTTTGTTGCCGGGCAGGGCAATGACTTCTGTGGCACTTGCGGCCTTGGCCGAGGTGAACAGCGAGCCGACATAGACTTTGACAAAAACAAATTTCTTACGGATGCCATGGCCATTGAGTTGCAGCTTTTCACCGGCAACTTCGACATCGGCAGGAATGTTCACACCGGCGACATCAATCGCCAGGGCATTGCCAGCCAGCAACAAAGAAAGCAGTACGATCAGAATCTTTTTCATAGTTTCCTCCACCCTTGAAATGAATAAATATCGTTAAAAACTCACAATAGAAGAGCCAACACAATTATTCAATGTATATTCTCGATCATCTGCCGAAGGTTTGCCGGCAGCCATGAGCGCAGTCTTTCCGTGATAGCTGCTTCACGCTTTTGCCAGACAACTCCGAGCCAGACAACCACCAGACCGATAAATGAGAGGGCAAAGGGGAAGAGCATGCTGTCTTTAAACACGCTGTACGAGAGATGCCCGAGGTAACCCGCAATGCCGAGGCCACCGAAAACAGCAAAGACGCGCCGGGAAATAACCGCCCCGATAAAAATCATTGCCAGGTTAATGCACATGTAGATGAACTTGTTCAACTCGCTGTTGGAGTTCATCAGTGACATGCCGCCCCAGAAGGCAATGACTCCGTAAAGATAGAGCCAGAAGGCAAAATCAGCCGCATGTGGGAAGCCATCGAAACCTATATGGCCCGCAAGCAGCCGCTGATTATCGTGGCCGGGGCGGATTACGGTCAGGGTTCGTCCCGGGACTGGGCCGCAAAGGGCGTGCG
>JBFFPW010000170.1:0-4366 GCA_041573815.1 Desulfuromonadales bacterium | reverse complement strand
CCCTTCCGACTCCTCGGAAAGTCCAAGCTCCTTTTCCGAGCAAAGCATCCCCTGCGAAACTTCGCCTCTGATTTTAGATTTCTTAATCTTGAAATCACCCGGCAAAACCGTTCCGACCTGGGCCAAGGCCACATAGTCGCCGGTTTTATGGTTTGTTGCCCCACAAACAATCTGGATCTCTTCAGATCCGGTATTGACCTTGCAGACCGTCAAACGTTCAGCATCGGGGTGCTTGTCAACGCTGACAAGATGCGCAACGATAACAGACTCCAGTCCGGCGCCCATCTTTTCCATGGCATCGACTTCAAGACCCGCCATCGTCAAACGATGCGACAGCTCCTCTGGAGACAAGTCAAAATCCACGAATTCCTTCAACCAATTATAGGTAACAACCATCTTTAAGCCTTTTATAGATAAGCAGGTTTAATTACTTGAATTTTAAGCGAACTGATCAAGAAACCGAACGTCATTTTCAAAGAAAAGACGGAGGTCATTGACCCCGTACTTCAGCATGGCAATCCGCTCGATACCCATGCCAAAAGCAAAGCCACTGTATTTTTCGGAATCATAGTCGACCGACTTGAAAACCTCTGGGTCAATCATGCCGCTGCCGAGTATCTCAAGCCAGCCTGAATGGCTGCAAACCCGACAACCACCGCCACCGCAAATGACACACTGCATGTCAACTTCAGCACTCGGCTCGGTGAACGGGAAAAATGACGGGCGGAAACGGACCCCGATGCCTTCACCGAAATATCGGTTTACGAAGGTCGTCAGTATCCCTTTAAGGTCGCCAAAAGTGACATCACGATCGACCAGAAAACCTTCAATCTGGTGGAACATCGGACTGTGGGTCAAATCGGAATCGCGACGATAAACCGTACCCGGCGCTATGATTCGTACCGGCGGTTCATACTTCAGCATTGTTCTGATCTGGACAGGTGATGTATGCGTACGGAGAACAACGTCGTCATCGATATAAAAGGTGTCCTGCATATCCCTGGCTGGATGATCTTTCGGGATATTCAACGCTTCGAAATTGTAAAAATCCTTCTCGATTTCCGGTCCTTCTTCAACACCGAAACCGAGAGAAGCAAATATCGCTGAAATCTCCTCGGTAGCAAGCGTAATCGGGTGTTTGGTTCCAACCTTCTTACGACGGCCCGGCAGGGTGACGTCAAGGGACTCGCTGCTCAATTTGCTATCAACAGCCGCTTTCTTGAGAATTCTCTGGCGGTCAGCGACGAGAGATTCGATCTCTTCTTTGACCTTGTTGGCCAGAGCGCCGATAATCGGTCTTTCCTCAGCAGTCAATTGCCCCATCCCCTTCATGATGGCGGTCAACTCCCCTTTTTTACCGAGCAAGCCAACCCGAACATCCTGAAGCGATGACTCATCCTTTGCTGCGACAACAGCCTTACTGCCGCTTGCCAGCAAATCTTCCAGACGTTGTTTCATTATTTCACCTTGAGTATTGCAGATATGAAAAAAAGGACGATGGCTGAAATCGCCATCGTTCCCGATTGCTCAAAAAAAAAGATGAGGCTGCATCAGCCTCATCTTTTTTCCAGCATTACTGAAGCTGCGCTTTGGCTTTATCGACGATAACGCTAAAAGCAGCCGGCTCAGAGACAGCCAATTGTGCCAGAATCTTTCGATCCAGACCAATTTCAGCTTTCTTCAGCCCATGTACCAAACGGCTGTAAGTCAGCCCATTGTCTCGAGACGCAGCATTAATACGGACAATCCAGAGTGCCCGAAAGTCCCGCTTACGAACTTTTCGGTCACGGAAAGAGTATTGCATTGCACGATTTACTGCTTCTGTTGCACTACGAAACAGTTTACTACGAGCACCACGATACCCTTTTGCCAGTTTAAGAACCTTATTCCTGCGTCGTCTCGCTTTAAAACCTCTTTTTACTCTTGGCATAACGTACTCCTTGTTACCTTGTTAAAAGCGATGGACTTCCTGGACCGGATTTACAGGGGGAGACAATGCCCCGCAATTCTCGGTGTCCACCCAATATGCCTCAGACCCTTATCAAAGATAAGGAATCAGGCGTGCGATGTTTCTGGCATCAGCAGAATCAACCAGTGTCGACTGACGGAGGTCACGCTTACGCTTGGTTGATTTTTTGGTCAGAATGTGGCTCGTAAAAGCCTTGTTCCGACGAATCTTGCCGCTGCCAGTCTTGCTAAATCGTTTTGCCGCACCGCGGCATGTCTTAATCTTGGGCATTACCCTCTCCTTGCTTCTATTTATTTCTTGATCGGCGCGATGACCATGGTCATGAATCGCCCCGCCATTCTTGGCATCATTTCGACCTGTCCAAGGTCCTTGACTTCCGCAACCAGCTTTTCCAGCTGCCGACGTCCATAATCCGGATGAGTCACCTCACGACCGCGGAACATGATCGTGACCTTAACCTTGTTGCCTGCTTCGAGAAAACGTCTGGCATTTTTTAATTTGAAGTTGAAATCATGCTCCTCAGTCTTGGGACGCATCTTGACTTCTTTGATTTCAACTCTAGACGTTTTTTTCTTGGCTTCAGCAGCTTTTTTCTGAGCCTGATACTTGAATTTGCCATAATCCATGATCCGGCAAACCGGTGGTGCAGCATTCGGTGAGACCTCAACCAAATCCAGACCCCGCTCCTCAGCTGCCTGTAAAGCTGCATCAAGACTGAGTATTCCGAGCTGTTCTCCTTCGTCGTCAACCACCCGTACTTCGCGGGCCCGGATATCTCGGTTGATATTAGTAGACTCTTCCCTGGCTATGGTACACCTCCCTAGTTATGTTGATCGCATTCAGTCTTGACGAAAGCAATAAACTGTTCAATCGTCATCGGATCAAGGTTTTTACCGGAACGATAGCGCGGTGCTACGGTCCCTTCTTCCATTTCCTTATCACCTATGACCAGCATGTAAGGAATTTTTTCCATTTGCGCTTCCCGGATTTTGAAACCGAGCTTTTCATTGCGCAGATCTTTCTGAACACGAATACCAGCTTCACGAAGCTGGTTAAATACCTTTTCAGAGTACTCAGTCTGGTTGTCGGTTACATTAACAACAACAGCCTGTACCGGAGAAATCCAAAGTGGAAAGTTTCCGGCGTAGTGCTCGATTAAAACACCGATAAAACGCTCTATGGAGCCGAGGATAACCCGGTGAACCATAACTGGCCGATGTTTCTCGCCGTCAGCCCCTACGTAGTTGAGGTCAAAGCGTTCGGGCAGGGTAAAATCGCACTGGATTGTAGCACATTGCCATTCCCTGTCAAGACAGTCCTTCAGCTTAATATCAATCTTCGGACCGTAGAACGCGCCGTCTCCTTCGTTGATTTCGTAAGGGAGCTTGGTGTCATCCAAAGCCGAGATGAGAGCTTTGGTCGCGCGATCCCAATCTTCATCCGATCCAATCGATTTTTCCGGCCGGGTTGATATTTCCATTCCACATTCGAACCCGAAGATGTTCATCACGTCTTTGACGAAAGTAATAACACCCTTGATCTCGGCATCGAGCTGTTCTGGCATACAGAGAATATGCGCATCGTCCTGGGTAAAACCACGAACGCGCAACAAACCATGCAGAACACCAGATTTTTCGTGGCGATGAACCGTACCGAGCTCAAAGTAGCGTAACGGCAGATCACGATAAGAGCGGATCTTTGATTTATAGATGAGCATATGCGCCAGACAGTTCATCGGTTTGACACCGTAACTCTGCTCATCGACTTCCGTGAAATACATGTTTTCACGGTAATTTTCATAATGACCGGAGGTTTTCCAGAGCTCGGTCTTCAGAATCTGCGGCCCCATGACGATGTCATAGCCGCGTTTCTGGTGTTCCAACTTCTCGAAATTTTCAATCAGAGTCCGCAGCATGGCACCTTTCGGATGCCAGATAACCAGCCCGGCGCCAGCTTCTTCATTAAAGGAGAAGAGATCGAGCTCCTTGCCAAGCTTGCGATGATCACGCTTGCGTGCTTCTTCGATTCTCGCCAGGTGCTGCTTCAGCTGTTTCTTATCCGGAAAAGCCGTCGCGTAAATACGCTGCAGCATGGCGTTCTTTTCGTCACCACGCCAGTATGCCCCGGCAACCGAAGTCAGCTTGAACGCCTTGACAAGGCCGGTAGATGGCAGATGCGGACCGCGACAGAGATCAGCAAAGTCACCCTGACGATAAACGGACACCGTCGGCTCACCGAGGTCTTCGATCAGCTCAACCTTATAATCTTCACCCATCGACTTGAACAGCTTGATAGCGTCAGCCTGCGAGAGCTCTTCACGCTCAATCGGCAGGTTCTCAGAGACAATGTCGGACATCCGCTTCTCGATCGCCTCAAACTCTTCAGGAGAAAACGTAT
>JBFFPW010000169.1:0-4395 GCA_041573815.1 Desulfuromonadales bacterium | reverse complement strand
GATCTCTCCCCAAACCCCCGATTTTGATTCAAGCGTTAATATTGAGTTTTTGATCCTCTCTGCATCTCTCCGCCTCTCCGTTAAGATGCTTTTGTTTATGGAATCAACACCGTCGAACCTGTCGTCTTCCGCGCTTCCAGGTCAATATGCGCCTGCGCCGCATCCTTAAGCGCATAGGTCTGGTTCACCTCAATTTTCACTGCGCCGCTTGTGACCACGTCAAACAAATCAGCCGCTGACTCAACCAGATCCTCACGATCGGCCGTGTAGGTCATCAGGGTTGGGCGGGTGAAGAACAGCGATCCTTTTTGCGCCAGAATGCCGGGGTCAAATGGTGGCACTGGCCCGGAGGCGTTGCCGAAGCTGACCAACAGACCCAGTGGCGACAGGCAATCGAGCGATGCTTCAAAGGTATCCTTGCCGATTGAATCATAAACCACCGGTACGCCGCGGCCACCGGTAATCTCCATGACCCGATCGACAATGTTCTCCTGCCGATAAAGAATCGTATGCTCACAACCATGCGCCTTGGCCAGGGCAGCTTTTTCCGGCGAGCCGACTGTGCCGATAACTGTCGCGCCGAGATGTCGGCCCCATTGGCAGGCAATCAGGCCGACGCCGCCAGCGGCAGCATGAACAAGGATCGTATCGCCTTCCTGAACCCGGAAGGTAGAACGGAGCAGGTACTGAACCGTCATCCCCTGCAACATCATTCCGGCAGCCTGCACATCGCTGATACCCTTTGGAAGTTTTATCAGACGGTGCGCTGGAATCAGTCTTTCCTCGGCATAAGCTCCCGGCGGCAGGCCGGCGTAGGCAACCCGGTCGCCAACCGAAACTTCAGTAACCCCTTCACCGATCGCCTCAACAACCCCGGCCCCTTCCATCCCTGGTGTCGCCGGTAATTCTGCAAGAGGGTAGAGTCCGGTGCGGTGAGAAATATCAATAAAATTGAGGCCCACGGCACTTTGCTTCAACTTGACTTCACCCGGGCCCGGGTGGCCGATTGAAACATCTTCCCACTGCAGCACTTCCGGTCCGCCCGTCTGGTGAATTCGTATTGCTTTGGCCATATTGATGACTCCCTTGATAAAAGTTTTTAGTTTTAAGCACAAAAAACCATACCGCGCGGAGCTTTTACGTCAAGAAATTTAAATAAAAAAGCTGCGTGGGGCATTTGACATCGAGGATTAAAAAGGTAATGATTATAATTCGTTGGTTGTAATTACCCGGAAGCGGATCGGTTGCACAGGCCGAGCCAGAACATACTCTACGTAGCAAGAAAAAGGGAGGAATGGAATGATGAGAAGAGTCAGTCGTTTACTCGTTTGTTTGCTGGTAGCATTTTCGTTCGTTTTTGCCGGTTGTCTGGTCACTCCGGCCGATGCGGCACCGAAGTACCGTTGGAAGCTGGCCATGACCTGGCCGACCAATTTCCCGATTTTTGGTGATGCTGTTCTGAAAATGGCCGATATGGTCAAAGAAATGTCGAACGGTGAAATGGAAATCCGTATTGACTCCAAGAACAAGCACAAGGCTCCTTTCGGCGTTCTCGACATGGTCAAGGCCGGTCAGTATGAGATGGGCCATTCCGCGTCCTACTACTGGAAGGGCAAGGATATCAACACCCTGTTCTTCACGACGATGCCGTTCGGCATGATTGCCCCCGAGCAGTATGCCTGGTTCTACTATGGCGGCGGCATGGAACTGATGAAGAAAGTTTACGACAAGCATGGTGTCTATTCCTTCCCGGGTGGTAATACCGGCAACCAGATGGGTGGCTGGTTCCGCAAGGAGATCAAGAGTGAAAAGGATCTCAAGGGCCTGAAGATGCGGATTCCCGGTTTTGCAGGTGAAGTTCTCTCCAAACTCGGGGTTGTTGTTACCAACATTCCGGCGGGTGAGCTCTACACGGCTCTTGATCGCGGTACGATCGATGCCTTGGAATGGGTCGGCCCCTCGCTTGATCTGAACATGGGCTTCCACAAGATTGCACCGTATTACTACACCGGTTGGCATGAGCCGGCCACCGAGCTGCAGTTTATGGTTAACAAGAAGAAGTTTGACGCTCTGCCGAAGAACTTGCAGGCAATCGTTGAAACAGCGATGAAGTACGCTGCCTATGATATGTATGCCCGTTCTTACAATGACAGCGCTGAAAACTGGGCCAAGATCGAAAAAGAGTATCCAAACATCAAGGTTCGCACCCTGCCGGCCAGTATTATTGCCAAGATGAAAGCTGAGAATGAAAAGCTTCTGAAGACAACGGCTGCCAAGGATCCTCAGTTTAAGGAAATTTACGAAGCGCAGAAGGTTTATATGAAGAAGGTTCGCAAGTGGACCGAGATCTCTGATTATGCCTATCTGAAAGACAATCTGTAAGGTGTTTACGGGCTCCCGGTTTTCGACGCCGGGAGCCCTTTCTTTTTGAATTAACGAGATAATACTATGTTGGATCGCATTGAACGATCAATCGACCGTTTTTCCGATGTGCTCGGCTGGATTGCCGGTGGGTTGACCTTTGTTATGCTGGCTAATGTTTTTTACGACGCCATTATGCGTTACTTCTTCCGGACCGGTTCGATTGCCATGCAGGAGATGGAGTGGCACATCTTTGCGGTTGTTTTCCTGTTTGGGATTTCCTATGCTTTGAAAGAGGATGGTCACGTTCGGGTTGATATTCTTTACGATCGTTTCAGCCCGAAATGGAAGGCGATTGTAAATATCGGTGGGACGTTGCTCTTCTTAATCCCCTTGTCTGTGTTGATTGCCAATGGTTCAACCTGGTATGTGCACGAAGCCTATACTCAGGGAGAAATTAGCGGAGACCCGGGCGGCTTGACTCATCGGTATCTGATCAAGGCAGTGATTCCCCTTTCCTTTTCTTTTCTGGTCGTTTCAGCGACCGGTTTTATTGTGCGGAACATCAGAGTTTTCCGCGGAGAGGAAGAACTTCCTGAACGCAACCTCAAAGATGAACTCCTGTAAGGAGGCTGTTGGACTATTTAAATGGCCCGACCTTTTTTTAGAAGAGTTCATTCAGGTTATCGTCCTTTTGTTTGATAGAAAGTAGAAGAGCCCAATGATTGGAATTGTCATGTTTATCACGGCCCTGGTGTTGTTATTGCTGGGGTTTCCGGTTGCCTTCACTTTTGGCGGAGTTGCGGTCATGTTCGGACTGTTCGCCGAAGGGACCAATATTTTCGCCATGATGCCGCATCGCATCTGGGCGATCATGAACAACACCATCCTGATGGCAATCCCGCTTTTTATCTTCATGGGAATTGTTCTGCAGAAGTCGAAGCTGGCCGAACGCCTGCTCGAATCAATGGGGTTCCTGTTCGGTGAGATCCGTGGTGGCATCGCCATTTCAACAGTACTGGTCGGAGCTCTTCTGGCGGCCTCGACCGGAGTGGTCGGCGCCAGTGTCGTGGCGATGGGGGTGATCTCCCTGCCCGTCATGTTGAAATATAACTACGACAAGAAACTGGCGACCGGAGCAATCTGCGCTGCCGGAACTTTGGGACAAATCATCCCGCCATCCATTATCCTGATTATTCTTGGTGATGTCTTTCAGGAGCCGGTTGGTGACCTGTTCAAGGCCGCTTTCTGGCCGGGCCTGACCCTGGTCCTGTTTTATATCATCTATATCGCTTTTATCACTTGGTGGAAACCGGACCTGGCTCCACCGATTAAGATCGAAGGGGCAAGGGGGAGCAAGGGTGCGCAGATTCGTCATGCTCTGTTGGCAATTATTCCTCCCCTTATCCTGATTATCCTGGTGCTTGGCTCGATCCTGACCGGAGTGGCGACGCCGACTGAATCTTCAGCGGTCGGCGGTATCGGCGCCATTATTCTGGCCGCTCTGTACCGACAACTCAATATCAACATGCTTTGGGAAAGTTCCCTGGAGACGGTCAAGATTACAGCGATGGTTTTTGCCATACTGATCGGTGCGACCGCCTTTTCAATGGTCTTTACCTATACTGGCGGTGACTGGCTGGTGGAAGATTTCATGATGGGACTTCCCGGAGAAAAATGGGGTTTTCTTATCCTGTCGATGGTCGCCATTATGGTCCTCGGTTTCTTTATCGATTTTGTTGAAATCTCCTATATCATCGTGCCGATCCTGGCGCCAATTGCTGCCAACCTCGGCATCGATGCCATCTGGTACGCGATCCTTGTGGCCATGAACCTGCAAACCTCTTTCCTGACGCCCCCGTTCGGCTTCTCGCTGTTCTATCTTAAGGGGGTGGCTCCGGAAGGGGTCAAGACGACTGATATCTACTACGGGGCTCTCAAGCCGTCGAGCGTCAGCTGGCGCACCCCCGCATCGGAGTCGACCCGTCCCAGGAACCGGCCCTGGACGTTTAACACGTCAAGCGGAACCAGAAT
>JBFFPW010000168.1:0-4406 GCA_041573815.1 Desulfuromonadales bacterium | reverse complement strand
GCCTTTGCCGAGTGGGTTAAGGAGCGGCAGGATTTCAGTCCGGGGGATTGGGGGGTGGCGACAGAGGTCAGGTCGCCAGCTGCTCCGCCGGTTATGGGCACCTATGAGCCGGCTCCCGGACTGCCTGATATAACTGCTGCTAGCCGGATTCGCCGGACCACTCAGCCGGCCAACCTTTCCGTCGAGAGGATCCGCCGGGCCTATCACAAAGCCGGGGGGAACCTGGCTGAAGCCTCTCGTCAGCTCGGTGTCCACCGGGCGACCCTTTATCGCTATCTACGGAAGTTCGGAATCTCCCGCGAAGGTCTGTAAATATTCGGGACGGACCCTGAATATATTACTTGCGGCGTCACAAGCGCTGCATGTGTCGCATGTTTTGCGACGCATGCGACACTTCTTGTTTTAGCCTTTTTTTACGAAAAAACCGTATAAATATCTGGAATTATTGATTTTTTTTGTTGCAGGTTCAATTGGCACGCCTCGTGATAGGTAATAAGGTATCGTCAACAACCATCACATAGAGGAGATGTCATCATGAACAACTGGAATCTTTTTAGAGAAATGGACAGCTTGCGTAAGGAAATGGATGAATTGTTTCGTGGCGTCGGTAGCGGGACTGCCGAAACGGCGTTTTTGCCCGGCGTTGGCACCCATCGCTATCCACGCATCAATTTAAGCGAAGATCAGGAAAATTACTATCTCGAAGCTCTTTTGCCCGGAGTCAGTGAATCGGAAATCGAGTTGAGCGTCACCGGTAATACCTTGACTCTCTCCGGGGAACGGTCTGAAGAAAAGGCGGATGATGGCCGGACCTGGCACCGCCGGGAGAGGGGCAGTGGCAAGTTCCTGCGAACCATTGAATTGCCGTCCGATATTAACGGCAATAAAGTGTCGGCAGAATATAAACAAGGTGCCCTGACCGTTGTTCTGGCCAAAGCCGAATCTGCCAAGCCAAAAAAAATCAGCATCGCCAGCCACTAAACCAGAAAAGGAGAACGAGCCATGAGTGATAAAGCGATCACTGTTCAGAATGAAAACAATGTCGTCAAAGAGTCGACCCGGGATCAGCATTATGTCAGTCCGGCGGTTGATATTTTCGAAACGGAGGATGTCCTGACCCTGGTTGCCGATATGCCGGGAGTCGCGAAGGATCAGCTTGAGATTGATGTCGATCAGGGCGTTCTCAGTATCTCGGCTTCGACCGGTGATGGATTTAAGGGCGAGTCAATTTATCGGGAGTTTCGACCGAGTGGTTACTATCGACAATTCAAATTGCTTGACGAGTTCGATACCTCCCGGGCTGAAGCCGAACTGAAAAACGGCGTCCTGACCCTGAAATTACCGAAGGCGGAATCGGCCAAACCGAAAAAAATTGCCGTCAAGACGGTGCATTAAGTCACTAAAAGGGCCGCCGGCGATTGCCAAGCGGCCCTTTTAATTTAAAATAAAAACATAAGAAAGGATTAATGATGGACTTCAACCGCTTGACCCAAAAAAGTCAGGAAGCGTTTCAGGCTGCGCAGAATATCTGTATGCGCCGGGGACATCTCGAAGTCGATGGCGAACACCTGCTGCTGGCTCTGCTGCAGCAGGAAAACGGGCTGGTACCAAGGCTCCTGCAAAAGCTTGACGTCAGTCCTTCTGCACTGGCCCAGCAGCTTGAGCAGCAGCTCGATAAAGTCTCATCGGTTTCCGGTCCCGGGGTCGAGGCGGGCAAGATCTATGTCAGTCAGCGGTTGAACCGGATTCTGCTCAAGGCGGAAGAGGAGGCCAAGCGGCTCAAGGATGAATATGTCAGTGTCGAGCACCTGCTTCTGGCGCTGGTTGATGAAGGCGCCCGGTCAGCATCCGGTCGTTTGCTGCAGGCCCAGTCGGTCAGCAAAAACGGGCTGCTTGAGGCAATGACCTCTGTTCGCGGCAGTCAGCGGGTGACCAGTGCTGAACCGGAAGCGACTTACGAAGCCCTTGAAAAATATGGCCGTGATCTGGTTGATGAAGTCCGTAAGGGCAAGCTTGATCCGGTTATCGGTCGTGACGAGGAAATCCGTCGGGTGATTCGTATCCTGTCACGTAAAACCAAGAACAACCCGGTCCTGATCGGTGAGCCGGGGGTCGGCAAGACCGCCATTGTTGAAGGATTGGCGCATCGAATTGTTCGAGGTGATGTGCCGGAAGGCTTGAAGGACAAAACGGTCTATGCTCTTGATATGGGTTCTCTGGTCGCCGGAGCGAAGTATCGAGGGGAATTTGAGGAGCGGCTGAAGGCGGTGCTCAACGAAATTCGCGAGAGTGACGGCCGTATCCTGCTCTTTATCGACGAATTGCATACCATTGTCGGCGCCGGCAAGGCCGAGGGCTCAATGGATGCCGGCAACATGCTCAAACCGATGTTGGCTCGCGGCGAACTGCACTGTATTGGCGCGACCACGCTTGATGAATACCGCAAGTATATTGAAAAAGATGCCGCTCTTGAAAGGCGCTTTCAGCCGGTGCTGGTCGATCAGCCGACGGTCGAGGATACCATCAGCATCCTGCGTGGGCTCAAAGAGAGATTTGAGGTGCACCATGGCGTCCGTATCCATGACAATGCCATCGTTTCGGCGGCGACTCTTTCCAATCGCTATATCTCAGATCGCTTTCTGCCGGATAAGGCCATCGATCTGGTCGATGAAGCATGCGCTATGATCAGGACCGAAATCGATTCCATGCCGCAGGAACTTGATAGCGCGACCCGCCGGATGATGCAGCTGGAGATCGAGGAAGCGGCCCTGAAAAAAGAGAAGGACCGGGCGAGCATGGAACGCCTGGAAAGCTTGCGTCGGGAATTGGCTGACCTGCGCAGTGAAACCGATGTTTTGAAGGTTCAGTGGGAAAATGAAAAAGGTTCGATCAAGAAGCTTCAGCTGATACGGGAAGAGATCGAGCAGGTCCGTCAGGAGATTGAAGTTGCCGAGCGTGATTACGACCTGAACCGGGCCGCGGAGTTGAAGCATGGGCGTTTACCGCAACTTGAAAAAGAGTTACATGAAGCCGAAGCAGCCGATTTAACCAGTGAGCCGGGCTCCCGTTTGGTTCGGGAAGAAGTCAGTGAAGATGAGATTGCCGAGATTATCTCCCGCTGGACCGGTATCCCGATCAGCCGTCTGGTCGAGGGCGAGCGGGAAAAACTCCTTAAACTTGATAGTATCCTGCATCAACGGGTTATTGGCCAGGATGAGGCCGTGCAACTGGTTGCCGATGCGGTCATTCGTGCCCGCTCAGGCATCAAGGATCCGAAGCGCCCGATCGGTTCCTTTATTTTCCTCGGTCCAACCGGGGTGGGTAAGACCGAGCTGGCCAGAACTCTGGCCGAGGCCCTGTTCGACAGTGAAGAAAACCTGGTCCGCATCGACATGTCAGAGTACATGGAGAAACATGCTGTCAGCCGTCTGATTGGAGCGCCGCCCGGGTACGTCGGCTTTGAAGAAGGGGGTCAGTTGACCGAAGCGGTGCGGCGCAAACCGTATTCGGTGATCCTGTTCGATGAGATTGAAAAGGCGCATCCGGAAGTGTTTAATGTCCTGCTGCAGATTCTCGATGATGGCCGGGTGACCGACGCTCAGGGGCGAACCGTTGATTTCAAGAACACGGTGATTATCATGACGTCCAACATCGGTTCCGAATACCTGCTGGAGGGCATTGCCGATGACGGAACCATCAACGAAGATGCCCGGGACCAAGTTTTGAATGGACTCAGAAGACATTTTCGACCGGAGTTTCTCAACCGGGTTGACGATGTCGTTCTGTTTAAACCGCTTTCGCGGCAGGAGATTGTCGAGATTGTTGAATTGCAGGTGGTGGAACTTGCCAGGCGCCTGGAAGATCAGCATTTGCTTCTCGAACTGACCGAGTCGGCCAAGCAGTTTATCGCTGAAGCGGCTTATGATCCGGTTTACGGTGCGCGACCTCTCAAGCGCTATATTCAGCACCAGCTGGAAACAAAAATTGGTCGGGCTATTGTGGCCGGTGAGCTGCTCGAAGGTATGGTCATTAAGGTTTCGAGCGAAAATGGCGAGTTGATTGTCACTCTGGAGCAGGGCCCTAAATTGGCGGCTGTTTGACATATTGATGAAAACTCTGTAAAAAGAGATAAAATATAACCAAGAAGGTAATCAATGGTTTGTGGAGGTAGAATACAGGAGCATAATTATGCGAATCGATATTATCTGCCGGCCCGACAGCAATAACCGATGTGACCGGGCGTTGCACAATGTTCGATCAGCACTCGATGCTATCGCCGTTGAAGCTGAAGTTCATCTTTATCGGGATAAGAGAAAAATGGTTGATAACCGGGTTTACGTGACACCGGCATTATTGATTGATGTTGATCTGCGAATCGCCGGTCGAGTACCGGAAATAGCGGAGAT
>JBFFPW010000167.1:0-4415 GCA_041573815.1 Desulfuromonadales bacterium | reverse complement strand
GCCCGGAGCCCCATGTAGGCATCCTGATCGTTCACCAACCCTTTCTCGATCAAAGTCACGATCAAGGGTTTCCGGTCATCACCCATTTCCTTCTGCACAGACAAGGCTGTGGCGAGATCTTCTTCGGAGAGAAAATCATGTGCCACCAGAATTTCACCGATACGGATCGAATTGTTCAGATGACTGGCGCCAACAATATAGCCACCCTTGAAGACCAGCTCGCTTTCACCCTTACGCCCGCGGATATAGAGGATTCCCGAGGTCTTGGTGTTGTGCATCAACTGGATGACATCAACTATTGGAAGATCTTCGAGGTCGCCTGTAAATGACATTATTGCAAAATCCTTACGACAAATTTCTTTTAAACCAAAAAGGGAACGACTCCCGCCAGACAGCCACTCCCCCTCATAGACGTTTCAAACTCTTCCATTAAACTTGAAAAGGTGAGAAAATTCAAGCCTTTCTGAAAAAAACAGCTATTTCTTTCTTCGCCCCTGCCCGAACAATATCGACCTGCTTTCTTCATCGACTGTCGGACGGGTGTTCACCTCCTGCCCACGGGCGTAGGCCCGGATCGTCGCCGTACGATGGCGAATAACTTCATACCAACGCTTGACGTTCGGAAAATCTGCCAATTGCTGCCCCTGCTTTTCATGCGAAACAACCCAGGGGTAAATCGCCATGTCTGCAATTGAGTAATCTCCAGCGACAAACTCCCGACCTTCAAGCCTATCGTCAAGCACACCATAGAGACGCTCCGTCTCTTTCAGGTAACGTTCAATGGCGTAGCTTATCTTCTCCGGAGCATAGTGGCTAAAATGATGGTTCTGGCCGAGCATCGGCCCGAAACTGGCCATCTGCCACATCAACCATTCAACGACTTCTTTGCGAGCGCGCAATCCGGACGGAAGAAAACGACCACTCTTTTCCGCCAGGTAAATCAGAATGGCGCCCGACTCGAACACCGACAGCGGGTCGCCACCGTCATCTGGATTATGGTCGACAATGGCGGGGATTTTATTATTCGGAGAAATTTCCAGAAACTCCGGCTTGAACTGGTCGCCACGGCCAATGTGAACCGGCACCAGATGGTAGGGCAGACCGAGTTCCTCGAGAAGGATGGAAATTTTGTAGCCATTCGGTGTCGTCCAGAAGTAAAGATCAATCATGGTCATTTGCCTCTCTTTTATTCAAAACAGCTATTGATGAAAACGCCTTCGGTGGCCACGGGATCCGGTGGTCCATGCCCTCTATGAAAACATCACCAGCAGTGTGCATTTCCAGAACGTCCTCCCCCCCGCCTCAGAAAGTAGAAATCGGCAAAAAACTAACGGCTGTTCTGAACAACCGAGAACACTATTGCCAAAACCAGTGCCAGTAAACCAATGAGCCAAGCCAGAACTTTTGCAAGTAATAACCGCATAAAAAACCTTCAGACAAGATCGAACAGTTCGGAATGAATCTTCCGCATCGGAACCCCGACCTGAGTTAACGCGTTCTCGGTCGTCGCAAGCATCCCTACCGGCCCACAGATCAGAAATTCATAAGCCTTATGTCTGTCCGTTAAATGCTCTTGGAACAACTCTGTCCGGATCATCCCCGTTTCACCTCCCCAGTCCTCGGGCGGATTTTTCAGAACGTAGACGATAGAAAGTTCGAGCCGGTTTTTCAAACTCTCCAATTCGGCATAGAACGTCATGGCCTCTAAAGTATTATAACCATAAACTAACAGAACAGGACGTTTGTCAGCCCGATCAACCATGGTCCTCAGCATCCCCATGATCGGTGCAATCCCAATACCGCCAGCAACAAAAACAAAACCATCGGATGGATGCCGGTCAATACTGAAGGCACCAAAAGGCGCATCGACATAAGCGATCTGCCCAGGTTGAACCTCACTTATACGGCGGGTAAAGTCTCCCAACGCCTTGATGGTAAAACAGATTTCGGATGCTTCCGAACTGGAGGAGATTGAAAATGGGTGTTCTTTCATCCCGAAAGGTGACGACCAGAGAGTCAGCCAGGCGAACTGCCCCGGCTTGAAGGTGAAACCAGCATGTCCAAGAGGGCGGAGGACAATGGTCGAGGTATCACCCGATTCCGCAATCAAGCGGGTCACACAATAAGGATGCGCCAGAAGCCACAGGGGCTTGATGCAGCGAACATAAAGGATGACCAGCAGACAACACACGGCAATTCCCACCCAAAGAAGGCGGCTGCTGACGGTGTTGACATAATGGCCGACCCCGTGAATGTGGACCACCGCCAGAACCACGGCAAACAAAGACAGGAAAACATGAAAAAATCGCCAGATGTCATAATGAATATGCATTTTTTTGCGCCAAATCGATGTCACCATGATCAGGACAAAACAGACAAAAGAGCCAATGCCCGCCTCGAGATGGTGTGGGCTCGCGCCAGGTCGCATAAAAAACAACAGACGCCAATCAGCCGCCAAAAGCAACGACGGGTGAAGAACAATAAAGAAAACTGAAACAATGGCAATCTGGCGATGGAAATAGTAGATGAGGTCAATGCCGAAAGGCGCGGTCATCGATTTAAAACGGGCGGTCAGCACAAACATGGTCGCCAGAATAGCGGCCCCGACAAAACCAAAAGCAGCGGAAAGGTCCCATAAAAAACCGCTGCCGGCAGGAGCCGGACCCACTATCAGAAAGAACAGTGGGACCAGGATCATGCCGATGTAGATGCCGCTCCAGAAAATACCGCGCGTGACAAAGCTCATTGCTGAAATAGTCCCTTGCAACTTTCGACCGTGATATTGAATTTTACCAGAATCGCCAGCCTTGTCAGGAAAAGCGAATTTCCGCACAATTAACAAAAACGCGCATTCCCAGACAACGACATCCTTTTGTCTTTCGGCAGTTTACTCAACCGGCAAAAGGGGCTATAACTGTCCCGTAGCAACATCAAATTAAAGGACACCATCATGAATAACGAAAATGACGATATCGAAGAGTTGGGCGAAGAAGAGAGCTTTGCCGAGATGCTCGAACAGAGCATGGGCAAAACCGTACCACTGAAGCTCGGCCAGAAAACCGACGCAAAAATTCTCCAGATCGGTGCCGAATGGGTCTTTCTCGATGTCGGGCAAAAAGGCGAAGGGGTCCTCGACGTCAAAGAGCTCCACGACAACGAGGGCAATCTGACAGTCGAGGTCGGCGACACGATTTCCGCTTATTTCATGTCACGCCAGGGCGGTGAACTCCGCTTCACCACCCGTATCGGTGGCGGCGGTTCAGCCGGCACAGCACAGCTTGAAGAAGCGTGGCGCAGCAGTATCCCGGTTGATGGTCGGGTCGAGAAAGAGATCAAAGGTGGCTATGAAGTCAAGCTGCCCGGAAACGTTCGTGCCTTTTGTCCCTTCTCACAAATCGGCCTGCGCCGACCGGACAGCCCGGAAGAGATTATCGAGCAGAACTTCTCTTTCAAGATTACCCAGTTTGAAGAGAACGGCCGCAACATTGTCGTGTCACACCGGGAGATTCTCGAAGAAGAGAGACGCCAACAACGTGAGAAGCTGCGCGAAACCCTGAAGGAGGGAGACCGCGTCAGCGGCACAGTGACCTCGATCCGTGATTTTGGTGCCTTTGTCGATATTGGCGGACTTGAAGGTCTGCTGCCGATCTCTGAAATCGCCTACGGCCGGGTCGAAAACATCAATGACGAACTTGAAGTCGGGCAGCAACTGGAGCTCGCCATCAAACGGATTGACTGGGCCGAAAACAAATTCTCGTTCAGCCGACGCGACATCCTGGCTGACCCCTGGAGCGCCGTCGGCACCAAGTTTAAAAGCGGTGATCATTTAACCGGCAAGGTTTCCCGCCTCGCCCCGTTTGGTGCGTTCGTTACCCTCGATGAAGGGATTGATGGCCTGGTCCATATTTCAAAGATCGGGCAGGGCAAACACATCAAGCACCCGAAAGAAGCGGTCGCAGTCGGGCAGATGTTGCCAGTGACGATCGAGAATATTGATCTCGACCAGAAACGAATCTCGCTGGTTCCGACCGGCACAGAGGAAGAGGTCGGCGACAGCTCCTACTCGGACGAACCCGCCGCCGGCAGCGGTATGGGTTCTTTTGCCGATCTGCTTAAAGCGGCTCAAGATAAAAAAGGCAAGAAGAAATGACGATCGGCGGACAGAAGCGAGACGAGATCAAGCCGGGGATGACAGTCGAGATTGTATTGAAGAAGGATCAACGCAGCGGCACCCTCACCCGGGGTGTCGTTAAAAACCTGCTAACCAAAAGCCCGTTTCACCCTCACGGCATCAAGGTGCGGCTTGAAGATGGTCAGGTTGGCCGGGTCAAGGGGTTGGTCGAACAATAGGATAACATCGGCAACCGGATATTGCGATGACCGGACGCCTTTCATGAAACTTCGGTTTTTATTTG